>JAITEW010000322.1 GCA_031281855.1 Treponema sp. | reverse complement strand
ACAGCACCGCCCGTTCCTGGCGCGTAAGGAACGGGATCTCCGCCTGGTCCGGTTTGTTCCGGTACTGTTCCGCAGCCAGGATGATTTTTTTCCCGTAAGCCGAAGCTTTGCTGCGGATTGATTCCAGCCAGTGCCGGGGAATGGAACAGTCAGGGCTGGCAAGCGCCGCTCCGGCGAGGAGCCGCATTTCTTCGCCCAGTTCGATAAAGGGCATGTCCAGGGAATTTGAAAAGCTTACTTCGTAGGCTGTTTCCAGGGCCTTGAGCGCCCCCGGGGTATCTTCCATGCGCATACGGACTGCGGCCTCCATAGCGGCCAGTTCAAGTTTTCCAAGGAGAAAACTCCCAAGCCCTTCTATGGTTTTTTTTTGCCCGAGTAATTCCAGGGTTTCCTGGTACCGTTTTTCCGCATAGAGGTATTTCGCTTTTACAATGATCTCAAAATTATAAAAAAACGAAATGAGTTCGTTTTCACCAAAATTATTTTTCAGCCAAAAGGCGATCTTTTCGGTTTCTCCCATGTGGGCGTAGAACCACCCTGCGGCGATGTCGAACAGGATATAACGGTTGATGTAATCCTTTATTTCAAGCTGTGCGTCCATCTGCCGCCAGGCCTCCCTGAATCCGGCAAAATCCCCGGTATGGAGGTGTATGCGCATCAGGTAGAAGAGCCCGCGGTTTTCGGTTTCGTACTGTTCTTTTTCATGGGCTTTGAAGATCGCTTCCCGGACATGCTGTTCCGCAACAGGGAGATCCCCTTTGAAATACGCCAGTTCCGCCCAGGCCAGGGAGTCCATGCCGCAAAGGTATCCTTTCAGGGAATAGGACGTATGGGGTATGCACCGGGAAAAAGTGCTGATAGCTTCTTCAAATTCCCCGGGACGCGGCGGGTACGGTATCTGGGTCACATAGGAACTGATGCTCGCCTTGGTTCCCTGCAGCGGAAGCGGTTTGGGATGCCTCATGTAGTAATAGCTGCTTTTCTGAAAACACTCGATAGTCTTGGTGAAATCCCTGGTTTTTCGGTAGTTAAGGATAGAAAGGGAGCCCAGGGTGGTGTAGCACCCTGAAAGTATCCAGGAACTTAAAGGGCCCGGAGGAAGGGTTTCGAATAATCTGATGCTTTCATAAAGCCTTTCTGCAGCTTCGCCGAACTTTCCCATATTGATGAGGAGTTTGGAATAAGCCACATGCCGGAGAAAAAGGAAATCCTCGTCATTTTCGTCCCGGTGTTCGTTCCGGAATATGCGGTCAAGAATTTCCAGAAGCGCCGCCGCCGAGGAACGGGAGAAGAGCCTGGGAAACGAATAGATAACCGTAAGGATGCCCCCATAATCCCCTGCGCGTTCATAGTTGAAAGCCGCATCCATAGGCAGGTCGTTTTCCATACACCACCGGGCGGCGATGGAACAGGCTTCTATGAATTGTTCCCGGGGTATTTCATGCTGTTTTTTCCGGAGGTAATCCAGAAAAATTTTGTGAATCCTGAAACCATGAAGATAGACGTCATAACGGATCACGGCGTTCAGGCGTTTCATGTTCCCTGTCAGTTCTTCCAGCGGCGGCAGTTTGATAGGCATTGATGCCGCAATTCTTTCCAGGATAGCAAGGGGCCATTGCTCAAAGAGGGACAGTATGATGAGAAAGCGCCGCAGCGATTCAGGGATAGAAGCGTACAGTATATCCTCCATAACCTTGAAAGATCCTTTTTCCAGAAGACGCCTGGTGTATTTTTCGGTTCCGTTTTTCAGCTCCCCTGCAAGGAGGCTTATTGCCAGGGCCCAGCCTTCGGTATCCTGAAAAATCTCCCTGACTTCCTCAGGCGACACCTCTATATTCCTGATCCTGAAATAACTTGCGATTTCATCTTCGCTGAAACGCAGCTCTTCGGCGCCGATGTGGGACAGAAGGCCCTTGGAAAGGAGGGACATGGTGTTTATTTCCGGCTCTATCCGGGAGATAAGGATGAACGTCTGATTAGGCGAAGGAGCAGCCAGGATGCGTTCCAGGAAGTGGATGATAGGCAGCGCATGGATAAAGTGGAAATCGTCAATTACGATAATGTGTTTCCCCCTGCCCGAAACGGCGTCCCACAGAACAGCGATGCAACTGTTGATTTGCCCTGATGTTTCAGGGAACCCGGCTTCTGTAAGGACTTTGCGCACTTCCTGGTTTTGGCGGCCCAGGGCGTTGCAGAAATTTTCCCAGAAACGCCAGGGGAAGTTGTCCCGTTCCGAAAGGGGAATCCACACCGCCGTTTCCGCCCTTCGGCGCAGAAAGGAATACACCGCGTATGTTTTGCCGTAGCCCTCGCCGGCTGTGACGGATATAACCGAATTCCGCAGATTCTGTTCCAGCAGGGCGTTGATGCGGGGCCGTTCAAGGATAAAATTGTCTTCAGGGATCAGCGAAGAACCTAAAAACCCGGCATTCGGCCCTTCGCCGTAGTTCAGGGGTGAAGAAGTATTTTTAAACAAGCCTTCCGGCATCAAAGCCTCCACATTCAGGACAGTATACCCATTTCCGTAGCAATCCGGACCGCATCGGCTTGATTAACAGCTCCCAGTTTATTGTAAATACTCCTTATCACGCTCTTTACGGTATTGATCGAAAGGGACGAAGCCGAAGCAATCTCTTCCCGGGTAAGGCCCTGGGAAAATCCCTTAAGAACTTCATACTCCCTGTGGGACAACACAACGTTCACCGGCATGTCGTCTCTCCGGTGCGCCGCCGCAGGCCGGAACCCCTCAGAGAGGGCAAAAATTTTCTTTGCATAGTTTGCAGCATCACGCTTGATTTTTTCAAGCCCTTCTTTGGGAATGCCCGGCGCGCCTTCTTTCAGCGCCGAATCGGCAAGGGTCCGCATATCCTTGCCCAGTTCCGTGAAGGGCATAAAAAGACCCGACGGGCTTGCGAGTTCATAGGCTTCCGCAAAGGCCTTGAACGCGCCGTCCCGGTCCCGGAGCTGGTAGCGGCAGACCGCTTCAAGGGCCTTCATCTCTATATTGCCCATAAGAAGGGGTTCCACATCCCCGCGGTTCTCCAGGGAAGCGACAGCCGCCGGAAAACGTTTTTCTCCAAGGAAGTACCTGGCCCGGACCAGTTTTTCCAGCCCCTGGGCCCTGGCGTTGAGCTCGCTTTCCTCATAGTCGCTTTTTAGCCACGGCGCGGCCAGTTCCCGCTGCTGGGTCTGGATGTAATACCATCCGGTAACAATGTCGTAATGGGAATAGCGGTTCAGGTAATAAGGGAATTCAAGCTCCGCTTCAAGCTGCTTGAGAATATTCCCTGTTTCCCCGGCGTTTCCCTGGCTCAGATAGATGCGGAGGAGGTAGAAGAGGGCCCGGTTTTCGATTTCGTACTGATCCTTATCCCGGGCTTTGCGGAGGGCCTCAAAGCACAGTTTTTCCGCTTCTTCTGCGTCTCCCCGGAAAAAGGCGAATTCCCCTCTGGCGAGTTCGTACATTCCCGACATGCAGCCCCCCATAGCCTCTGCGGCGTAGGGGACCATTTCCCTCATAGCCTCGATAGTTTTTTCAAGCTCCCGGGGGTCAGGATTTGTGACCCTGCACACATAAGAGCTCAGGACTATCCCGTTAGCAGGCGGCTTGGAAACATAATCCCCCATCAGCCTGCTTTCAGCCGCGGCTTCCCTGAAAAAATCCATAAAATCATAGCGCCCTGAATACATTGCGACGATAAAGCCGATGAAGCCCACATTGATATTGCAGCCCATAAGGAGGCGGTGCTTTGCCGGGCTTTCGGGCAGCTCCCTGAGAGACGGGAGGATTTCCAGCAGTTCTTTCCGGGACTGCTCAAACCGGCCCAGGCTGATAAGGATACGGCTGCGGATAATGATGCTTAAAGGGTAATCCCGGTAGATAGTTTTAGGCGCCCGGTCCATCATTTCAAGGATAAACCGGGCTATGTGGATAGGCAGAATCAGGGGAAGGGTATAGACAATGCCGACTATTTTGTTGTAATCCCCTGCTTTTTCATAATAGCTTATGGCATCCATTTTCTGATCGTTCTCAGCGCACCACGCGGCGGTTTTGAGCCAGACTTCTTTTTTTTCCTCATCGCTTAATTCATGCTGCCTGCCTTTAAGGTAATCCATGAAAAGATGATGAATATGGTATGCGTCAAGGTAGGTGTCGAAACGGACGAAGGAGCCGATGCCTTCCAGGGCGTTACCCGGCAAAGCGCCGCCGGCTATTTCCTTCAGCAGGCTCGGCGCCGGCCGTTCGACAAGAGAGAGCTTGATAAGGAGGCGCTGAAGTTCCGGCTGCAAAGGGGACATGACTTCGCTTTCGATAAGCCTGAAAATGTTGGACCTTAGAGCCTGGGAAACATAGGCCGTTCCGGGCAGGGCGTTTTTAAGGGAAAGGCCCGCCAGGTGTATGGCGAAGGCCCAGCCTTCGGTGTCGCGGTATATAGAGGCGGCAGTCTGGATCGAGGGGTTGAGATCGAGAAGCTTGAAATACGAAACCATTTCTTCCTGGCTGAACCGGAGATCTTCTTCGGTTATCTGGTTCAGGAGCCCTTTGGATACCATTTTCATGAGATTGATGGTAGGTTCGGTCCTGGAAATGAGGATGGAAGTGATATTGGGAAAAGGCGAGGTTATGGAATGTTCCATGAAGCGGAGCACCGTTTTATCGGTAATAAGGTGGAGATCGTCATAAACAAAGATATACTTCTGATCAGGGACCACATCGCTTTTGGGAATCCTCAGGTACCGCTCAAAGTGTTCTTCTGTCGCAGGAAAGCCGAGTTCCATCAGCCTTGCGGCGGATTTCTTGCTAATCGACCCTATAGCGGAAACAAAATTTTCCCAAAAGCGGCTGCCGATATTATCTCGTTCCGAGAACTGAACCCAGGCGGTGCGGAAATTATTTTTTTTGAGAAAAGAATAAACAGCGTAGGTCTTGCCGTATCCCGCGCCGGCAACGACAGTGACCAGCGGATTCCGTATCGCTTGTTCAAGGAGGCTGTCGATCTGCGGACGTTCCAGGTAGGCCTGGTTGTCCGAGGCCATAGGGGTAAAACCGTAAAATAACTGCTCCGCCACTTGCCCTTCCTTTTGTTTTCCTTTACCTGCGCTTCGCGTCGGAGCCGAACTCTCCGGCAAGGGCGGAAATTTTCTCCCCATAACGCGCCGCGTCGCGGTTTATTTTTTCAAGCCCTTCCTGCGGGATAGAGAGGGTTCCGTCTTTCAACGCCGCTTCAGTCAGAAACCGCATGTCGGCGCCTAGTTCTGCAAAAGGGAAAAAAAGCCCGTTAGGCTCCGCCAGTTTCCAGGCGGCTTCCAGCGCCTCATAAGCCTTCTCCTGTTCCTCCAGATACCAGCGGCACAGGGCCTCAAGGGTCAGTATTTCGATCTTTCCCATTACAAAAGCCCAGATGCCGTATTTTTTGTCCCTGTTTCCCAGGATTGACAGCGCCTTGCGGTACTGTTTCTCCGAAATTTGGTATTTTGCTTTTACAAGAATTTCCAGGCCCTGGGAAGCGGAGTTAAGGACGCATTCCTCAAAATCGTTTTTCAGCCACTTTGCCGCTTTGCCCCCCTGCCGTATTTGAACGTAAAACCAGCCCATGACGATATCATCGTACGTATAACGGTTTAGGTAGTTGGGCTCTTCCAGCTGGGCTTTAAGCTGTTTCAATATATCCGTGATTTCTTCTTTTTTCCCTTCACGGAGGCTGGTCCGCAAAAGATAGAAAAGCGCCCGGTTTTCAATTTCATACTGGCTATGCTCCCGGGCCTTGCGGACACTTTCCCTGAGAAGGGGTTCCGCCTCCTGGCTGCCTCTGAAAAAGGTAAGCTCCCCTCTGGCAAGTTCGCATATTCCGGACATGCATCCGCCCATGGATACCAGCAGATGGGGAACGGATTTTTCCAGAGCCGTTATGGCCTGCTCCATCTCCTCCTTTTCGGGACTGTTCACCCTGCAGATATAGGCGCTCTGGGGCGATACGTTCATGGGAGGCGTGATCCGGAGGTTTATTTGAGCCGCGTGGAAATGGGCTTTTTCAAAATACACGGAGTAGTCATAATTCCTGGTGTACGGAGCGGTGAACATGTTGATAAAACCCCAGTTGTTATAACAGCCTGCCAGAATCCGGTGGATACCGGGGCTCAGGGGCTCCTTTTCCAAAACAGCGATGCTCTGTTTAACATCCGCCAGGGCTTCGTCCATCATTTCCAGGGTAAGAAGAAGCCTGCAATGGAGGCCCGGAGCCACAGGGTAGTGGGAGTATATTTCCTTCGGAGCCCTGTCCATAATTTCCAGGAGCATACGGGCGGTATTCTCAGGCAGCAGCAGGGGCAGGGTGTTAACCACCAGTTCCAGGAGTTTTCCGTAAAGGCCCGCTTTTTCGTAGTAGCTGATGGCGTCCATCTTCTGGTTGTTCGCTGCGCACCAGTCCGCCGTTTTAGCCCAGACTTCTTTTTTTTCATCTTCCCTTAATTCGTCCTGCCGCCCTTTAAGGTAATCCAGAAAGAGGTGGTGGATACGGTAAGCCTTGAGGTAGGCGTCGAAACGGATAAAAGCGCCGACGATGTTTTCCAGCCTGTCCATAAGCGAAGGGCTGGCAGCCAGTTCCCGGAGCAGAGCCGGGTCCAGATGTTCGATAAGCGAGAGCTTTATGATAAAACGCCGAAGTTCAGGCTCCAGGGGCCGCATGATTTCGCTTTCAATGAGCTTGAAGATGTTGACCCTCAGAGCCTGGGGGATATAGCCGGCCCCTGCAGGGGCGTTTTTAAGGGAAAGGACCGCCAGGTGTATGGCGAAGGCCCAGCCTTCGGTATCGTGGTATATAGACGCCGCGATTCTGGGCGAAGGGGCGATATTCTGAAGCTGGAAGTATAAAACCATTTCCTCCTGGCTGAACCGGAGGTGTTCTTCAGTAAGGTAATTCAAAAACCCAAGGGGCGTTTTTTTTGTCAAATTGAGGCTGGGTTCGGTCCTGGAGATGAACACGGAAGTAATGTTAGGGCGAGGCGCGGAAACCGATTGTTCCAGGAAACGCAGCACCGCTTTATTGGTGATAAGGTGAAGGTCGTCATAAACAAGGATGTATTTTTTGTCCTCAGCGGCGTCATTCTTAATGATGCTAAAGTACCGCTCGAACTGCTGCGCCGTAACCGGGAAGCCAAGCTGCGTAAGTTTTACCGGCGCATCCCTGCTCACGGAAGCCGTAGCGGATACAAAGTTTTCCCAAAAGCGTTCGGCGATATTATCCCGTTCCGAAAGCTGCACCCAAGCGGTAAGGGCGTCACATTTCTGTACGAAGGAATAAACAGCGTGGGTCTTACCGTAACCCGCTCCGGCCACAACCATCACCAGCGGACTGTTGATTGCCTGTTTCAGCAGGCGGTCAATCCTGGGCCGTTCCAGGTAAATTCGGTTTCCCGGCGCTATAGGGGCGAATCCTTGAAAAAACTGTTCCGGCAACTGATTTTCCTTATTACGTTTAAATCAGTCCAACATTCCGTTGGGCGTTATACTATAAAATCAAATAAATATCCTTTTGCTACAATGTAGTATATTACTATTAATTGTAGTTTGTTATCATTGTAATATCCTCTGAATTACCTGTCAATTACATTGTATAATCCCAGGGAATAGCGTAGTATAGGCGTATGGGAACGTCCAAATCTCCGCCTGGTACGGAGCCTGGGGCAGACGAAACTCTGGGCCGCGGGGTTGCGGCTTATCAGCAGACATTGAAACAGAAACACGAACCCCTTCAGAACGAGGCCCTGGGCCTTGAAAACAGGAAAGGCGGATCTGTCCCGAAGGGCGGTTTCCTCAAGACAGGCCCCCGGAAGCCGCCCGGCCGGCGTGCTCCGGAAGAGGTTTCCAAATACCGGAAAGTGGCCCAGTTTCTGGTATTGGTAGGAAGCGATAAAGGGGCGGACATTCTTTCCCGGCTGGAGAACGAACAGGTAGAGGCGGTTTCCCGGGAGATTGTAAACCTTAAAGGCATTACGCCCGAGGAAGGCGAGGCGGTACTGGATGAATTCCGGTCCCTTCTTTCGGCCCCGTATGCGTATTCCGGATCTTCCGCAGGAGGAGTTGAAGCAGCCAGGCGCCTTTTGTACGCGGCTTTCGGTCCTGAAAAAGGGGAAGCCTTTATAAAACGCACTGTTCCTGAAGCCGCAGATAACCCTTTTGATTTTCTTGCTGATTACAGCGGCGAACAGGTGGCCCTTTTTTTCCGTGACGAAAGCCCCGCTGCCGAGGCCCTGGTGCTTTCCAGGCTGCCGCCAAAGCAGTCGGCTGCTGTTCTGGCCAATATCTCCGGTGAACGGAAACTGGAGATAATAAAAAGAATTGCCCATATTAAAGATATTTCTCCCGAAGTGCTGGAGAGAACGGCATCGGCGCTCAGGGAGAAGGCCCGCCTTTTCGGCAGCGCCGAAACCGCTTCGGCTATTGACGGCATAGGGGCTCTTAGGGCAATACTAAAACACTCAGATGTTTCTTTTGGCGACAGGCTCCTGGAGGAACTGGAAGAAACGGACCCCGGACTGGGCAGGGAATTGAAAGACCGGCTCTACACCCTGGAGGATGTGCCTGCAGCGGCGGACAGGCCGATCCAGGAAAAACTCCGTTCCATGTCGGACCGGGATATAGCCCTGCTCATTAAAGGCCGTTCCGGGGCCTTTACCGGCAAGATCCTGGGCAATCTTTCTTCCGGCCGGGAACTGCGGGTCCGCGAGGAGGATGAAGTCCTGGGGCAGGTTCCAAAAATCGAAACCGAAGCTGCGGCCCGGGAGTTTCTGGCATGGTTCAGATTGAACCGGGAAGAAGGCCGCATATTAATGATGGACGACAGGGATGTAATTCAATGAACACAGCTTTGAAGACAGGGCAGGTACTGGACAGCGGTTTTGAAATTCTCGATATAGTGGAGCTTACGGAGCTTGAAGCCCTGGGTATATGGGCGCGGCATGTAAAAAGCGGCGCCGAAGTTTTCCATGTGCTGAATGACGACAACGAGAACCTCTTTGCGTTCGCCTTTGCCACGCCGCCTGAGGATTCTACCGGCGCAGCGCATATCCTCGAACATTCGGTGCTCTGCGGTTCCGAAGGCTATCCTCTTAAAGACGCCTTCCTGGTACTGGCCCAGGGAAGCCTCCGGACCTTTCTCAACGCCATGACCTTCTCCGACAGGACGGTGTACCCTGCCAGCTCGGTCAACGAACATGACTACTTCAACATCATGGGGGTGTACGGCGATGCGGTATTCCGGCCTCTCATTACGGAGTGGACTTTTTTGCAGGAAGGGCATCGTTTGGCTTTTTCCCCGATAGAGGAACCCATGGAAGGAAAAACCGAATCCGGCCCGGCCCGGGGGAACCCGGCTGCTGCCGGCAAAGAAAAGCTATCAATAACCGGGGTGGTTTACAACGAGATGAAAGGGGCCTATTCCTCTCCCGACGCATACGCCGAGCTCTGGTCCGTAAAGGCCGTGCTTCCCGGAACCCCTTACGATTTCGAATCAGGAGGCGATCCCGAACATATCCCTGAACTTACCTGGCAGGGGCTCAAGGAATTTCACCGTTCCTGGTATTCGCCGGGAAACTGCCGTATCTTCCTTGCAGGGAACATCCCTACGGAAAAGCAGCTCGCGTTTCTTAACGAACGCTTTTTGTCCACCCTGCCGCCCGGCAAGGCGGCGCCTCCTGTAGCCAGGGCCGAACCCTGGAAAGAACCGCGTTCCTTTGCCGTTCCCTGTCCCGAAGGGGGAGACCGGAAAAACACGGTCCTCCTTTCCTGGCTCTGCGGAGACACAGCGGACGCGGTGGAGACCCTGAGCCTCGCGGCCCTCACGGAAACGCTCCTGGGCCATGACGGTTCCCCGCTGACCAGGACGCTCATTGATTCCGGCCTTGGGGAAGATCTTTCCCCGGTAACCGGCCTTGAAGGGGAACTCAGGGAAACTGTTTTTACTGTCGGGCTCCGGGGCGTAGAGGGCAGGGAAAAAGACGTGGAAGAGCTTATCTTCGGCGAGCTCAAAACCCTTGCTGAAAAGGGAATCCCGAAAACGGAAATTGAGACAGCCCTTCTGGCTATGGAATTTTCGCACCGCGAGATACGCCGTTCCGGGGGGCCTTTTTCCCTGGTCTGGATGCGCCGTTCCCTGAAGGGCTGGTTCTACGGCGGGAAACCCTGGGACAGCCTTTTGTTCGCCCCGGCTTTCGGGGAAATCAAAAAGAGGCTCGCCGCTGATCCCTCTTATTTTGAAGGTATGATACGCAGGTATCTTCTGGACAACCCCCACAGGGCCCTTATTGTCATAAAGCCCGAGAAGGGCTTTCTCGAAAAAAAAGAGGCCGAACTGGCCCATTTGCTGCAGGAAAAAGAGACGGCTCTCTCAAACGAAGAAAAGCAGCGCATACGGGAACAGTCGGCGGAGCTTGCCAGGGTGCAGGAAAAAGAGGACAGCCCCGAAGCCCTGGCGGCTATCCCCCATCTTGCAAGGCAGGATCTTTCACGGGATATTATAAAAGTTCCCAGGGAGTTTTGTGACGCCAAAGGCGTTCCGGTTCTGGCCCATCCTTTGTTTACCAACGGCATCACGTATGTGGATCTGGCCTTTCCTGCGGATACCCTGGACAGCGCGGATTATCCCTGGCTTCCCTTCTTTTCCAGGGCAGTTGTTTCTGTCGGGCTTCCGGGCATGGATTACGGAGAGGTGTCGAGCCTCCTGGCCCACAGGGCAGGCGGGTTCTACGCGGTTCCCCAGAGCGGGTCAACCATTCCCGGCGCTTCCAGGACCGCCGCTTTTCCTTCAGGCACCCTGGACATCAGGGGCCGGGACTGGCTTTTCTACCACCTTAAGGCCTTGGACGAAAAAACCGGCCCTTCTCTGGAACTGGCCCTGCGCCTCATAACCGAAGCGGACTTTGGGGATCTCAAGCGTATCCGGGATTTGGCCCTGGAAATGAAAAACGACATTGATTCCAGTTTGGCGCCGTCCGGGCACAGCTACGCTTCCGGCAGGTCAAGCCGGAATTTTTCCCGGTCCAGGCTGATAGATGAAATCTGGAACGGTCTGGATCAGCTTTTTTTTGTCCACCATCTGGCGGATATGGATGTCCGGGAAATCAGCGGCAAACTGGTTTCTATCCGCGACAGGCTGCTGAAAGCCGGGCTTCTGGTGAATGTCTGCTGCAGCGAATCCGCAGCCGGCGCTGCTTTGGGGGAAATCGGCGCTTATTTCGGCTCTTTCGGCGTTCCCAGGCCCCGGAAAGCTGCCCTTGAAGATCCGGCTTCGTTCTCCCTTCCTGCAGGGTACGGCGCCGCGCCGGTCCGCTTCCCCGAGGTGTTTGCCTCTCCTTCCCTCCAGGTAAGCTTCGCTTCCTTTACCCTGCCGGCGGCCTCGTTCGGTTCTCCCCAGGCGATGCCTGACGACATTTACGCCCATCAGCTTTCCACAGGCGCCCTCTGGGAAAGTATCCGCATGAAAGGCGGGGCCTACGGCGCGTTTGCCGGCGCTAACAGCCGGGAAGGGACATTCTCCTTTTCCACCTACAGGGACCCGAATCCTCTGCGTTCCCTGGAAGTCTTTTCGTCGGTCTTAAAGGAGCTTGCTGAACAGGAATCCTGCGCAGGGGACCAAAAGGACGCGCTGGACAAGGCGGTTATCGGCTGCTATTCCCGGATAATCCGTCCCCAGACCAGCCTTGAAAAAAGCCTGTCCGATCTATTCCGTTTCCTTTCAGGCATAGAAGACCGGCACCGTTCGGCGCAGCTTAACTCCCTCCTGGAAGTAACAGGAGACGAGCTTGCGGCGGTCAGGAAACGCCTTGCCGCAGCAGCAGAGGAGGGCTCCGACTACTCCCTCCACAAGGTGGTTATCACCGGAAAGGCCGAGGCCGGAAAAATCGCCGAACAACTGGGAACAGAGCTGACTGAACTGCCCGCGTAAGGGGCAAAACATGACCCTATGGAGAAAATCGCCTTGTCGTAATTGCTTGTATTACAATGAATGAGCGATTTTTTCAGAGGTTCCCCGTATCCTTTTTTCCGCTCATCATTTCATGCTCTTTTCTCACTTCCCTGATGAGCTTGCGGATTTTCCAGTCCATGTTATTCACTGTCGATGACGCGAAGGCGATGGAGTTGGGATCGACGCCTTCTTCTTTGGCGGTTTTTTTTACGGCGTCTACGATTTTGAAAAGGACTTCCCTGCTTAGCCCGTGTACAAAAATAACCGGCGTTTCCATATAATCCCCATTATAGAGCTTTTCCCATATACTATTTTTCCCATACCATTGTTTCAAGTATCGCCGAAGTACAGTTATCTTTATGCATTGAAATTAGCATTAATACTTCCGGTGAAAATGGAGGGGGAACTAACGTCATCCACACTAAATGATACCACGCGAAATTTCTGATACTTGCAGGACCAAAAAATGTATAACCCTTTTCCAGTCTCTCCAATATTTTATTCGTTGTCTCCATCAAATCTAAAACAGTTTCACCCTTAGAGCTTTGATATTCTTCCACTTCCCATGGGTTTGATGATTCCAAAAACAAATTATATGATTCTACATCCGTAGGTGCATCTAACATCCAGCATCCATCAAATTCAGATCCTTCAGGCGTTGCGGTAAAAACAAGCGTGTGTTCCATCTTACCGTCTTTAAAATAGACATAGAACATATGAAACATAAAAAAATTCTTTTTATTATCAGGAGAGAAGGCTCTTCTGGTGTATGCTTTTACTTCACGTTCCTCCGGAAAGACTAAAACAGTCTGTAAATATTCTTTTACCAATACATTATTAATAGGATCACCTCTAGCCACGTCTTCAGGCGCTTCATTCAGTTTTCTGTTTGCCTGTACTGAGGAACAACCAACGAACGTACCAAAGGCTATTAGTATCAGTCCCAACGACAGTTTTTTCAACATTCCATTCCATCCTCATTTGTTTATTTTCTAACACGCGATCGGTTTGCGATATAATCTTCCATTACCGTTAATAATCCTGTAGAAAGATGTATCGCGTCTTCTTGGGCATCAGAAGGCGGCCTTCCTTCCTGTGCGAATGTAACAACAATTTCAAACGTGTCATCTTTAATAAATAGTTCAATATCATAAAAATAGTCATATCTCGCATGCATTTTTACATAATTATCAGTTTGAGTTATCGTTTGCGGTGAATATCTTCTCAGCCATCTATTAACAGCATTTATAAAACTTACTGTTAATAGATTCCTTTCATTTTCATAATAAATACCAATAGAGATAGATGATATAGTTTCATAAGTATTTTGATTTTCATTTTGTACATAACTATTACTTGCGCAGGAATTTAACGTTCCAATAGAAATAAGTGACACTAAAATTACCATATCTGCCATTTTGTTCATACTTTCCCCTTCATTGCATTTATATTTTTCGAAATTTTTTCATTTTCTTAATAATGAGGTTGTTCCAAAAACTGAAGTTTTGGAACAACCTCATTATAGCTATTTCTGAAATTTTGTACAAGCATCTTACCAAGAATCGTAATATAAGCCAAAAATATCCTCTTACTACGCAATACTGCCCTCAGTTTTATCGTTTCTCTGTTTTTTCACAAAATTTCAAAGCATCACGCATCCCCGGGCCGTATAAGGTACGGTATTTTTTGACAGGAGGCATCCATGTATATTGCGGCTTACGCGCCTTATGGGGCTGAAGGGATTATTATCAGAGTAGAGGCGGATATCCGGAGGGGAATCCCGGGGATCGACATTACCGGCCTGGCTGAAGGGGCGGTGCGGGAAGCCCGTGAACGGGTACGGGCGGCTTTCCGCAATTCGGGTTATACCTTCCCTGCTGACCGGATTCTTATCAACCTGGCTCCTGCGGGGGTACGGAAAGAGGGGGCTTCGTTGGATCTGCCTATTGCCGTTTCGGTGATGGCCGCCGCCGGGCTGGCGCCGGCGCCGGATAAGCTTATGGTTCTGGGAGAGCTGGAATTATCCGGCCGGCTCCGGCCTGTCCGGGGGATACTGGCCGCGACCGCAGCGGGGCTTAAGGCCGGGATTCAGGACTTTATCGTTCCTGCGGAAAACGCCGGAGAAGCGGCTATTCTCGCCAAAGGCCGGTTTTTTGCCGCCGCTACGCTGGGCGAAACGGTCCACGCCCTTTTGGTCAAAGCTGAAACCGGCAGGCTGCCGGAGAACAGTTTTGACACGGACCAGGACGGAGGATACGCGCCTGGTGCTTTTGATGAAAATCCTGGTGATTTTTCCGAAGTCCGGGGACAGGCCAGGTACAAGCGGGCGCTGGAAATCGCCGCAGCAGGGGGGCATAATCTTCTGGTTTTTGGCCCTCCCGGAGCAGGCAAGACCATGCTTGCCCGGCGTATTCCCTCGATAATGCCCCTGCTGGAACCGGAGGAAGCGGTGGAAGTAACCCGGCTCCACAGCCTGGCGGGGCAGCTTAGCGTGGGACCATGCGCTTGTTCAGCCGGAAACAGCCTGGAAAAAGGGGGGCTTATCAGGCGGCCTCCTTTCCGTTCCCCCCATCATTCCGCCAGCGTTGAAGGGATCCTTGGAGGAGGCCGCAGCGTCCGTCCCGGAGAAATAACCCTGGCCCATTGGGGCGTTCTTTTTCTGGACGAGGCTCCTGAGTTTAAGGCGCCTGTGCTTCAGTCCCTCAGGGAGCCTCTGGAGGACAAGGTGGTTACCATAGTCAGGGCCGAAGGGCCGGTGCGGCTTCCTGCGGATTTCCAGCTCATCCTGGCTGCCAACAACTGCCCCTGCGGACGGCTCGGCGGAGGGAAACCAGGAAGCGCCCATGACTGTTTCTGTACCCCAGAGGAAATACGCCGTTATTGGCGCAAGATAGGCGCCGCCCTGCTGGACCGGGTAGAGCTTCGGGTTGCCGCGATTTCGCCGGACCCGGACCGCTTGGGCGGGGTAAGGGAGGAACCCAGCGCGGCAGTGGCGGACCGGGTTTTGAAGGCTCTGGAAATCCAGAAAAAGCGTTTTAAGGACACAGGCCTGCGCCGGAACTCCCGCATGTCCCCATCCCACATAGACAACTTCTGCCCCCTAACAGCCGGGGCAAAAGAAGCCTTTACCGTAGCGGCAGCCAGGCTCGGCCTTTCAGGCAGGGCGTATCACGGAATCCTGCGGGTAGCCCGGACCATCGCCGACCTGGACGGGAAAGACAGCCTTGAGGCGGTCCATATCCTGGAAGCAGTGGAACACCGCCGTATGGGGGATGATCCTTATGACATCTTCTCTCTTAGTGAGTAGCGCTATCGTGGGCCGAGTTTAGCCGCTCTGCTTTCCCCGCGAAGCGGGCTCCTGGGTTATCAGCGCTTTGTTTATGGCTTCCGCCGCGGCCCGGCCTTCGGCAATGGCGCGGACCACAAGGCTGGCGCCGTTTTTGGCGTCTCCGGCGGCCCAGACTTTGGGGTTCGATGTGTGGAAGCTGCCTTGGGTGCGGATGTTGCCCCGCTGGTCCAGTTCCAGCCCCAGATCGGCAGTTACACCGCGCTGGACCACATGGGTAAAGCCCATAGCCAGGAGTACCAGGTCCGCGCCGATTTCAAATTCACTGCCAGAGATGTCGTTCATAACGAAACGGCCGTTTTCCTGTTTCCAGTCCACCCGGCACGCCTTAATGGAAGCGACTTTGCCGTCCCTGCCGGTAAACGCTTTTGTGTTAATCGACCAGAGCCGTTCGCAGCCTTCGGCGTGGGAGCTTGAGGTTTTAAGTACCGTAGGCCACAGGGGCCAGGGCGCGGAATCGCCCCGGTGCTCAGGCGGTTTGGGCATAACCTCGATCTGGGTAACGCTTAACGCGCCCTGGCGGTTGGCGGTGCCTACGCAGTCCGATCCGGTGTCGCCGCCGCCTATGACCACTACCCGTTTACCGTAGGCGGTGATAGGCTCCACCTGGTTGTCTTCTTTTCCCAAAGTGCGGTTTTGCAGTGAAAGATAATCCAAAGCCTGGACTATGCCGGATAAGTCCCTGCCGGGAACCGTGAGATCCCGAGGATCCCGGGCGCCTATAGTAAGGAGGACCAAATCAAAACCGGTTTCCAATTCCTTGGGATCGATGATCCTGCTGTCCGCTGCGCTGGTGCCAAAGGCGTAGCCTGCCGATCCCACGCGGGATTTGGTTTTGAACACCACCCCTTCGGCCTCCATGATCCTGACCCTGCGGTCAATAAAGCTCTTGTCCAGTTTGAAATCCGGAATACCGTAACGGAGGTAGCCCCCTGCTTTGCGGTCCCCTTCGTAGACCGTTACCGTGAATCCCGAGCGGTTTAAATAATAGGCCGCCGAAAGCCCTGCGGGGCCTGCGCCTATTACGGCGACTTTTTTACCGTTCCTGTTTTTTGGCGGCCTGGGGACCACGAGGCCCAGCTCAAAGGCCTTCTCGATTACCGCAAGTTCGTTCTGCCTGATAGTCACCGGTTCATCGTTGGCCCCTAGTACACAGGAGGCTTCGCAGAGAGCCGGGCATACCCGTCCGGTAAATTCCGGAAAAGGATTGGTGTCCTGGAGAATTGCCCAGGCGCCTACCCAGTCGCCCCGGAAGAGGCGATCCTGCCATTCCGGCATGACGTTGCTGACAGGACAGGCCCAATGGCAGAAGGGGACCCCGCAGTCCATACAGCGGCTGGCCTGGAGCTTCCGGTCCTCATCAGAGAGCATGGTCTCTACTTCGCTGTAATCGTTTATCCGTTCCTCTACAGGCCGGTAGCCTGAGACTTTCCTTTTTACTGTTAAAAACCCTTTTTGATCGCCCATTACATTCTCCTATGCCCGGTCGCCGATTTCTTCAAGAACCCGGATCTCATAGAGCTTTTTGTCCAATTCCGCAAGCTTCATCTGTTCCAGGGCCCGTTTGTATTCCACCGGAAGGACCTTGATAAACTTGGATTTGTTTTCAGCCCAGTTGCCAAGGATGCTTTCCGCATAGACCGATCCGGTCCAGTAGACATGCCTGCGTATCATATCCCTGACGAAATTGGCATCTTCCTCGTTATCAAGGCCCGAAAGCTCCACCATTCCTTTATTGAGGAAAAACTCGAAATTACCGCCGCTATTGAACACGTATGCTATGCCCCCGGACATACCGGCCGCGAAGTTCCGGCCCACAGTTCCCAGCACCACCAGCCGCCCGCCGGTCATGTACTCGGCGCAGTGGTCCCCTGTGCCTTCCACCACCGCAAGGGCTCCGGAGTTCCGCACACAGAACCGCTCCCCTGCAACCCCTGCGGCGTAAAGTTCCCCGGAAGTGGCGCCGTAGAGCACCGTGTTCCCTACGATGATATTCTCGTTGGTCTTAAAGGCCGAACCCCCCGGAGGCGCCACGACGATGCGGCCCCCTGAAAGGCCCTTGCCCAGGTAGTCGTTAGTATCTCCTGCAAGACGGAACGTGATGCCCTTGGCCAGGAAAGCGCCGAAGCTCTGGCCCGCGGAACCGGAAAAATCCACAGTCACAAAGTTCTCAGGCAGGCCTTCGCCGCCGAAACGCCTGCTCACTTCATAAGAGAGCATAGCCCCTACGGACCGGTCGGTGTTTTTGATAGAAAACTGGAGCGCCGTAGGGATCTTCCGGTCCAGCGCGGCCAGGCATTTTTCGATAAGCTGCCGGTCAAGCACGTCCCGGATCTTGTGAATCTGATCGGTTACACAGCGGAGTTCCTTGCCCCCAGGAATACCGTCAGGCCCTTCGGCCTTGTAAAGGATTTCCGAAAGATCCACCCCTGCGGATTTAGGCTTAGAGCTTTTCTTTTCCACCAGGAGATCCGTACGTCCAATGAGATCGTTGAAATTCCTGAAGCCCAATGAGGCCATAATTTCCCGCACCTCTTCTGCCAGAAAGCGGAAAAAGTTGACAAGGTATTCGGCCTTGCCGGTGAACCGCTGCCGCAGTCCCGGGTCCTGGGTAGCCACCCCCATAGGGCAGGTGTTCTCGTGGCACTTCCGCATCATCACGCAGCCC
>JAITEW010000030.1 GCA_031281855.1 Treponema sp. | reverse complement strand
GCTGCTTTTGTCGTAAAACAGGCTCACGCCTGCCATTAGGGGCGTCCCCGCCGGAGCGGTGGCATGGATGCCGCTGTAGCCAAGTTCTCCGCCAACGGCGAAGAGGTGGAGTTTTGCTTTGCAAAACTCCGATGCCATAATCCGCCACGGATGGTGGATTATGGCACGGACTCTACAAGCGTTTTTCATGGGGTTTTCCCCGCTCCCGGGTTATCAAGGCGTGAGTGCGGGTCAAGTTTAGGCTTCGAGGCAGGGCTGGAAATTGAGCGGAAATTCCTCTATGCTGGTAATATCAGGGGTGCCTGGTGGGCTGTAGGCTTCGATAACGGCAATTAATAAGTAAACCAGGGGGCGTCATGGAGATTATTGGCATTCTGTTCCGTTTGACCGGCGGGCTCTGCCTCTTCCTTTACGGGATGAAGGTGATGAGCGACGGTGTTCAGCAGGCTGCCGGGGACCGCATGCAGCGGGCCCTCAACTTTATGACCCGGAACCGTTTCGTGGCGGTGATAACGGGTTTTGTAGTTACCGCTCTGGTCCAGTCATCGTCGGCTACTACAGTGATGCTGGTGTCTTTTGTGAACGCCGGCCTTTTGACCCTGACCCAGTCCATCGGCGTGATTATGGGCGCCAATATCGGTACCACTACCACGGCCTGGATCGTCTCCCTTATCGGCTTTAACTTCGATATCGCTTCCCTGGCCCTGCCGGCTATCGGCATCGGTTTCATCGTCAGGATCATCAAATGGAAGCGCCAGGCCTGGGGCGAAGCCTTCCTGGGTTTCGGTTTCATCTTCCTGGGCCTCCAGTTTCTGAACGAATCCCTCCCTACGGTAAACCCGGAATCCCTTGAATTTATCCAAAAGGTTTCACAACTGGGATTCGGGTCCATACTGATCGGCGTGGCGATCTCTACAGGCGTTACCCTCATGGTACACTCCTCGGCGGCGACTATCACCCTGGTCCTCGCCCTGGCTTACAGGCAGGTGATCAACTACGAAATAGCTGCTGCCATGATCCTGGGGGCCAATATCGGCACTACTATCGACGCCATCCTGGCTGCTTTCGGCGCCCGGACCGCGGCCAAGCAGACCGCTTTGGTTCATGTGCTTTTCAACGTAGTGGGCAGCGTGATCGCCCTTATCTTCTTCAGGCCCCTGCTTATGCTCGTGGATGTCCTCACTCCCGGGGCCTCGGAAGGCGAAGGGGTAGCGGCCCACCTGGCCATGTTCCATTCGGTCTTTAACATCATGTGTACCGTTGTTTTCCTCCCCTTTGTCCGGCAGTTTGCGACTCTGGTTTCCTTCATTATTAAAGACGATGTGAAAAAGGACGAAAGCGGGACGCCTGAACATTACCATTTTGTGTACCGTTCGGCTTCCATCCAGGACACCCCGGAACTGAGCTTACTCAGGGCGGAAAAGGAGATACGGGACATGGCCGGCGTGGCGTCTTCCATGTACGCCGCATTCAGCGAGGCCCTTAAGGCGGTGCCTGATGCGGAAAACCGCGGGGAAATGGTCGGCGCCCTCATGGAGGATATGCGGAAGAAAGAGGCCTTTGCCGATGAAATGAGGGAGGCCCTTACAGCTTTTCTTATCGCCTGCAACAGGGAACAGCTCAACCCCCGTACCGGCCGCCGGATCAGCCTCCTCCTCAGGGTCATAGCGGATCTTGAGGACATGACCGACGACTGCTGCGGTTTGGTCTACCTTCTTGAACGGAGCGTAAAAAAGAACCAGATCATCAAAGGCAAAGAAATGGAAGCCTTTATCCCCTATGTAAACCAGGTCGAGGATTTCCTTACCCTGGTCCGCGAGCAGCTTGGCAGGAGCCTTACGGCGGAACAGCTTCACCACGCCCGCGAACTGGAAGACAACATCGATCAGGCCCGCAACCGGCTGCGCAAACTGGGCCGCAAACGCATCGAAGCGGGAAAAGACGTAAAGACGGAACTTCTCTTTATCGACATGGTCCGCCGTGTTGAAAGGCTTGGGGATTACTGTTACGCCATTTCAAACGCCCTGGCAAAGATGAGGTAGGTGAGCTTGTTTCATTCCATTACTGACATTTTGGAAATTTAAACAAGCCCCCTGGCGGCTTCGATCCCGATAGATGTGGCCGGTCCGTGGCCGGGGCAGACTGTGATGTTTCCGTCCATGGCCAGAAGCCGTTTGAGACTCTGTTTCAGCTTGTTCCGGTCCCCTCCGGGAAGATCCGTGCGGCCGTAATCGCCGTTGAAAAGGGTGTCGCCGCTGAAGAGGACGCCGGCTTCAGGGTCGTAAAAGGCGGCGCTTCCGGGGGTGTGGCCGGGCAGGTGTATCACCCTAAAGGGGCCGATAACGTCACCGTCCGAAAGAAGGGTGTCCGCTTCGGGCATGGGTTTCCAGAGGCTTTTTACATAGGCTTCGCTGCCCCCTGCGGCGGTCATGCTGTCCCGGTGTACGGCGTAGGCTCCGGGGCCGAGATAATGCCCATCGTCCCGGTGTACGGCCACAGCGGCGTCCGCAAAGGCGGCGGCGAGATCCGGCAGGGCGGCCAGGTGATCAAAATGCCCGTGTGTCAGGAGCAGGTACGCCGGACTGAGGTTTTTTTCCTCCAAGAACGCTATAATGCCTGGAGCCTCGTCGCCGGGATCGATGACGGCGCAGGGCCGCGGGCCCGGAGCGCTGTCGGCGGCCCGGGACAGGGAGTAAATCCAGCAGTTCGTTCTTATGTCTCCTACCGTGAGGCACTCGATGATCCTTTTGTCTTTTTCGTTCATAATGATGATTAGGAGGATAATACCCTGCGGCAGACGGATTTGCTAGTGATTCTTAGCCTGGCCCTGTTCTGGTACGGTCTTGTCCCCCTTGGAGGGGCTTTCGTTGTCCGCCAGGGCTGGAGGCTTTTCCGCCGGCGCTTTAACGAACTCAGCCTCAAGCCTCTCCTGAACTACGCTGCCGCCAGCCTCTCCGGGGACGGCGAGGAGTACCGTTTTGCGGGAAATTTTGAATCCGTTGCCGAAAACCGCATCCTCTGGGTCCGCAGCAGGGACCTGACTATCCCGGTGGATCTTTCCGGCGCCTATACCTACGTGCTCCCTGATACCTGGGAGGAAGGACCCGCCTCTTTTGATCCCGGCGAGGAAGTCCCTGAACGGATACGATGGGAGCACGTCTCCGCCCTTACAGGGGAAACCAGGGTTTTTGTAGGCGGCTGCCTTGCCCTTAGGGACAACAGGAGGATTTTCGTTTCTACCCCGAAAAAATCCCTGCTGGTTATCTTTTATGAAGGTTCGGATCGTTCCCTGGCAATCAGAACCATCCGGGCAGGGAGGCATAAAAATGAGTTCTGGAATTTCATAACCCCTTACGCCTTTGTCTGCGGGGCCTTTTCCCAGATCCTCCTGGCGGCGTCTTTCTTTACCCGCCCCGCTTTCAGGCTTACGGTGATCACCGCCTTTATCGCCCTTTTTGCCCCCCTTTTCCCTCTGATACCACCGGGGATATTTCTGACCATCCCCAGCCGCCGCCTCTGGTGGAAGGCCAGGATCTGCAGGGCTTACCGGGATCTGGCCCGTCTTCCTTTGGGGTATTTTCGTTCCTGCGAAAACCAGGGGCGGCTCCCTAACGGTGAAACTTATACTGCCAGGGAGTACTCCGAACTGCCCGGTATGTTTTACCAGCAGAACTTCCCGTTTATCATTCCGGCAGAGGAAAAACGCCTTCAGGACAAATGGTACGTTTTCGGTGTTCTGACTACAAAAGCTTCAGGAGAAGATGATCTCCCCCTGGAACCTGCTGATGCGTTCGCTGTTTACGGCGCCCTCCCGGGGGAAAGCGAAACCTTGGCCCGGCGTTACACCCGCAAAGCCTGGGTTCTGGAGACCGCCTCGGCCCTGCTGCTCCTGGCCGGAATCGGGATCAACGTATTTTTTATCAGACTGCTTCTGCTGCTTCTGACCGTCTAATTTTTCAGAATTCCGTCTTTTTGATTTTAAGGCTATGCAGCATTTTTAAGGGCCGGTATAATAACCTATTTGAGGAATCTTTTATGAAAAAGGCTGCGGTTTTAGCGGGGCTAATCAGTGTTTTGCTGGTATCCACATTGGTTATTGCCGGTTGTGAACTTGTAACAAACATCGACGGCGATATAACCGGGGTGTGGACAGGCACGGTTCAAGGTCACGACGACACTACGATAGTAATAAATTCAAGTGAATGGTATCTAAATGTTCCCGGTACATCCATATATAAGCATGGAACATATACGCTGAGCGGTAATACCGCTACCTTAATGGTTGGGGATGATCCTATTGGTACAGCCACAATAAACGGGAATACCATGACGCTTATACTCGGCAACTATTTTCGCTTTCCGGGAACATATTACCTGACGAAAGACAGCAAAAGCGGAACATCTACCCCGGGCACGTCAACGGGCGGAACATCCGCGCCGAGTGCACCGACAAACGTAAAGGCGGAGGCGTTTTCTTCAAGCAGTATTAGCGTCTCATGGAAAGCGGTATCCGGCGCGACAAGCTACAATGTGTATTATGGAATAGGATCGTCCACTACGAAAGAACTGGCTGGAACAGTAATGCTACCGGAAACTTCCTATACCCACACCGGATTGCTGGCCAATACGACCTACAGGTATTACATCACGGCGGTCAACAGCGCCGGTGAGAGCGGCTATTCTGATTACGGTTTTGCGACAACATCATCTTCCGGCGGCGGGACTGCCACTGTAACCGGGGTGTGGAAAGGCACGGTTTCTGATGATACCGCTACTTATACCGTTACAGTAAACGTAACACCCGGTAAATGGTCTCTATTTGTTCTCAGTACATCTATTACTGATTCCGGAACATACGAGCTGGACGGCAATACCGCCACCTTACAGGATGGGGGTGTTACTGTTGGTACAGCCGCGATAAGCGGAAATACCATGACGCTTGTACTCAACAATAATTCTGCCTATCCGGGAACATATTCCCTGACGAAACAATAACCCCTAATGTGGGGGTGTCTGTCACCTTTTGGGGGACAGTGATGGCGCTTTCGGAAAGGTAACGCAGGGGCGTCCGTAAAAGAAGGCGATGGTCGTCCGGCCTGCCCGGCTTTCTTCCTCCCGGTCTGGCAAGCTTGACGGTTTGCCAAAGCTCTTCTTACAATGAGATTATGCAATTTGAATTAACCGAAGCGCTTATGGACGATATTCTCTTTTCCATGGAAGATCAGGACGGCGAATTTTACATAGATGCCCTGGAAGGCGTTGTGGCCCGGTGGGACGATATTGCAGAAGGGCTTCCGGGCCCGGACGGGCAGGACCGGTATACCGATCTCCCTGAATGGGATTCTTCAGACGGTTTCAGGCTGATGGGCCGTTTTGCCGCTGGGTTCAGGAACCCCCTGATCCGGGAGGAGCTTACTTCAGCCCTGAATCGCGGACGGGGGGTTTTCAGGTCTTTTAAAAACGTTCTGGCCCATCATCCTGAAGCGGAAAAACTCTGGTTCGCCTTCAAAGACCGGGAGATGAAGAAGGAAATCCTGGACTGGTACAACGCCCTCAGAGAGGAGTGGGGGCTGGAAAAAATCGGCTGGGAACCTGAGGAAACCGGCGATTTGGTGCTGGAAGATTTCCGTTTCCGGGAATTGCTGCCTGAGGATCTGCCTGCGGCTCTGAAACTCCACCGCCTCTGCCGGGAAGGGCTTGAAGGCGCTGCGGAAGATCCCAGGCTGCCGGGCGATGTGACCCTTATTGCCGAATCAGGCGGCGGCGGGTACGCGGGCCATATCTCGGCCAGCCGGGAACACGCCAAACTCTGCGTCAACATCCTGGAAGTAGAGCCCGAATACCGCGGCCTGGGCATAGGCGAAGCCCTGCTTGTCCATCTCCTGGAAAGCCTCGATCCCGGAGAAACCTCCCGGGTCTATCTGGATCTCCCTGCTTCTGCTGAAGGCTTTTCCCGGGTTCTGGCCAGGGAAGGTTTTACGCCCTATATGACGCGGTACCGGCTGGATTTGAAAAAACCGGGGTAAAGGCCCATGCTTATCAGCGCGTCGCGCCGGACGGATATTCCCGCTTTCTTCGGCGAATGGTTTATGGACCGCTTGAGGGAAAAGTACGTCCTTGTGCGGAACCCCATGAATCCGGCGCAGGTTTCCCGGATCGCCCTTGATCCCGAAAGCGTGGACTGCGTCATATTCTGGACCAAAAACCCAGAGAATTTTTTACCGCATCTGGACGAAATCGACCGCCTTGGATTCCGTTATTATTTTCAGTTCACCCTTACTCCCTACGGCTCTGATCTTGAAACCATGCTGCCGGATAAACAAAAAATTACTGATACGTTTATCGAACTTTCAGGCCGTATCGGAAAAGAGAAGCTTATCTGGCGTTACGACCCGGTCATCATAAACGAAAAATACACGCAGGCGTTTCACGCCGCTTCCTTTGAATCCCTGTGCGCAAAATTAAGCGGCTATACCGAGAAATGCGTTATCAGCTTTATTGACTCTTATTCCTTTCTAAAAGATGATTTTAAAACCCTGGGCATACACGAGCTTTCAGAAAATGAAATAGACGAACTTGCCGCCCTGCTGGCGTCTGTTGCGGGAAAATACGGCATGCCCCTGGCTTCCTGCGCCGAGAAGATCAACCTGAGCCGTTACGGTATTCTTCCCAACCGCTGCGTTGATCCCGAACTCATTGAACGCCTCTTTGGAATCCCGTTAAAGTACAAAAAGGATCCTTCCCAGCGCGTACAATGCGGATGCTCGGCAAGCAGGGATATAGGCGCCTACGGCACCTGCCGCCACGGCTGCGTGTACTGTTACGCCCGGCGGGGACGTTGATTGTTAAAGCGCATCAATACTTATATACTCTGTTTATGGAAACAATGAAGCGTACCGCTACCTGCGGTTCCTTGCGCAAAGCTGATGCGGGCAAGAAAGTCATTCTCAACGGCTGGGTCCACCGGAAGCGGGACCACGGCGGCATAACGTTCATCAACCTCCGGGACCGTTACGGGGTGACCCAGGTGGTAGTGGATGCCGATGCCCCGGCTGAGCTGGCGGCGCTGGCTGCGGAACTCAGGAACGAGTACTGCATCGCGGTAGAAGGCGCCGTACGGGCAAGGCCGGACACGATGATCAATCCCGAAATGGCCACCGGCGAAATAGAGGTGGCAGCGGAAAAGATAACGGTTTTAAGCAAATCGGAGATCCTGCCTTTCCAGATCGATGAGGAGTCCGGCGTCAAGGAAGAGCTGCGCCTTAAATACCGCTACCTGGATCTGCGTTCCCCTTCTATGCAGCGGAAGCTGCGCTTGAGGAGCGAGGTTTCCTTCGCTGTGAGGGAATACCTTATAAAAGAAGGCTTTTTCGAGATCGAAACCCCGACGTTCATCAGATCCACCCCTGAAGGCGCGCGGGATTACCTGGTGCCTTCCAGGCTCTATCCGGGGCGGTTCTACGCCCTGCCCCAGTCGCCTCAGCTCTACAAGCAGATCCTCATGGTGGCGGGTTTCGACAAGTATTTCCAGATTGCCCGCTGTTACCGGGACGAGGATGCCCGGGGGGACAGGCAGCCTGAGTTCACGCAGATCGATATTGAGATGTCGTTTGTAAGCCGCGAAGATGTACTCACCCTTTGCGAGGGGCTCATGGGGTATGTGTTCAAAAAGACCATGAATATTGAACTGCCTGCCAGGTTCAAACGTATCAGCTACAACGAAGCCATGGAACTTTACGGCAGTGATAAGCCGGATCTCCGTTTTGGCATGCCTATGCAGGATTTCGGGCCCTGGGTTGAAAAGGGAGGGTTCCAGGCTTTTAAGGACTGCCTTGCAGCCGGAGAAGCCAACAAGGCCGCTGCGGCAGCCAGAGGGGTGGGCGCTTTGGGAGGCGGGGTCAAAGCC
>JAITEW010000267.1 GCA_031281855.1 Treponema sp. | reverse complement strand
GCGTGCGCCATAGCCTGCGGCGGGGGTGCGACATAAACTATGATGGGCGTGCGGTATAACGCATACCGCTTGACAAGATCTGTAATCACATTAGCCCACCGCATAGCCATTTACCGCCTCGGACGAGACCAGGTACACCAATTTGGATATGAGTTCCCGCGTTAACCGGCCAGTGTTTTGACTTTCTCAATATCTAATTCGGCTAATTGAGCCGCCTGCTCCACCGAGAACCCGCTGGCAAGCAGATTTTTCACAATTTTAAGAGCCTTCGCTTCTTCGCCTCTGGCTTCCCATCTTGCGATAAAACCTGCCTGTTCAAGGGCTTCCTCAAACGTTATGTCTGCAACATCGGACATCTTTAGTACCTCCTGGATAATTCCCGGGTTTGATCTCATTATCACATACAAATACGACCGTATGTCGGCGTCATCCTTCCGTAGCGCCGCTTTCCCGATCACCTCAAGAGCGCCCGCCTTGTCCAGTTTGTTTCCCAAGGCCCGGAGCCACAGATCCTCCCCTATCGCAAGGCGCTTGCTTTCAATGACCTGTATGGGAATAATATCTCCCTTTATATGATAAATACCGGGCCAGACTTCTTCAACCTGATAGCCCCGGACTTCCTTAAGATGGGTAAAGAGTTCCCGAGGATGGCGGGTTTCCACTATCGTTATCGTCACATCGGTAACCCGGATCTTGTTAAGGTAGAGATAAAAACAGGCGTAGCCGTACACCTTGTAGAAATCATGGACGGAAAAAAAATCGCCGGGGCTTTTAAACTCAAAAATATTATCAAGCCGGAATATCGCGGCGATGTTTTTCCTGATAACCACGTCTTTGAGTTTCTTGATAATAACCGCATCGACTTTAAGGGGCTCGTCGTTTAATTCGGTCTCGAATTTGAACTCCAGGGCATCCTGATACTCCTCAAATTCGAGCTTTATGGCGCTGCGAAAGGCTGGATGCCAGGCTATCCGGTCAGTGTTTTGAAGAAATTCATTTTTGTCCGGGCTTTCTTCACCAACCATGAAATTGAATATAGACGATTCCAGGCCAAAATTCAAGGGATAGCACGTTACTGTACACGCAGGGTAATTTTTCGGGCATAATCGCAGATCGGAAGACTTGACACAGGCGTCAAGTCTTTCATAGCAGAGGCGGACTCTACAAGCGTTTTTCACGGGGTTTTTCCCGCTCCCGGCTTGTTAGAGACTATTGCGGGTCAAATTTAGGCTTTCCTCACTCGTCTTTGGTTTTCAAGACCGCCAGGAACGCGCTCTGGGGGAGTTCCACATCCCCTACCATGCGCATGCGCTTTTTCCCTTCTTTCTGCTTTTCAAGGAGCTTGCGCTTTCTGGTAATGTCGCCGCCGTAGCACTTGGCAAGCACGTCCTTCCTGACAGGGTTAATGGTTTCCCGGGCAATGATCTGGCTGCCAATGGCGCCCTGGATGGGGATTTTGAACTGCTGCCTGGGGATCTCTTCCTGCAGGCGCTGGCACACCATCCGGGCCCTGGCCTGCGCGTTGGCCCGGAACACCAGTTGGGACAGGGCGTCCACAGGCTTGCCGTTGAGGAGTATGTCCAGCTTTACCAGGTCCGTGCTCTTGTATTCGGTGATGTCGTAATCGAAAGAAGCATAGCCGCGGCTTATGCTTTTAAGGCGGTCGTAAAAATCAAAAAGCACTTCCGAAAGGGGCATGTCGTAGATAATCTCTACCCGTTTTTCATCCAGGTAGGTCATGTTGGTCTGGACGCCGCGCTTTTCAAGGCATAAGGTCATGATGTTCCCAAGGAAGACCGCAGGGGTGATCACAGAGGCCCGGATATAGGGTTCCTCGGCGCTTTCGATGCGGCCCTCATCGGGATATTCCATGGGGTTATCCACCATCACTTCCTCTTTAGTGCGAAGCAGCACCTTGTACTTAACCGAAGGAGCGGTGAAGATCACGGACTGATCGAATTCCCGTTCCAGGCGTTCCTGAATGACTTCCAGGTGGAGGAGGCCCAGAAAGCCGCAGCGGAAACCAAAACCCAGGGCCGCGGAAGAATCCTTTTCGTAGACTAAAGAGGCGTCGTTCAGTTTGAGTTTTTCGATGCTGGTTTTCAATTCCTCATAGTCATTCGAGTCCACAGGGTAAATCGAAGAAAAGACCACGGGCTTTATTTCCCGGAAGCCCGGAAGCTGTTCGCTGCAGGGATTGTCGGCGCCGGTAACCGTGTCCCCTACCCGCACGTCGCTTACGGTCTTGACGCCGGCGATAAAGTAACCCACATCCCCGGCTGAAAGCCCTTCGGTTTCAACAAGGACGAGCTTAAAAACCCCGGCGGTTTCCACTTCGTACTCGGAATTATTCGACATAAAACGAATTCGCATCCCTTTTTTCAGGCTGCCGTCAAAGAGGCGCACATGGACTACCACCCCGCGGTAAGGATCGTAATGGCAGTCGAAAATGAGCGCCCTGAGCGGCGCGGCGGCGTCCCCTGAAGGAGCCGGGATGCGTTTTACAATAGCCTCGAAAAGTTCGTCCACTCCGGTCCCGTTACGAGCAGAAACCAGGAGGGCTTCGGAGGAATCAAGGCCCAGGTCCTTGTCGATCTGCTGCTTCGCCATAGGAATATCGGCGGCCTGCATGTCGATCTTGTTGATTACCGGGATGATCTCCAGATTGTGTTCCAGGGCCAGGTACATATTGGAAAGGGTCTGGGCCTGGACCCCCTGGGTAGCGTCTACCAGGAGCAGGGCGCCTTCGCAGGAATTGATGGCTCTTGAAACTTCGTAGGTAAAGTCCACATGCCCGGGGGTATCAACCAGGTTTAGCTCGTACTCATGGCCGTCTGAGGCTGTGTAGGGAATGGTCACAGCCTGGCTTTTGATGGTAATCCCCCGTTCCCGTTCTATGTCCATATTGTCCAGGATCTGATCCTGGAAGTTGCGATCTTCCACCAGACGGCCTTTCTGGATAAGCCTGTCCGCCAGGGTGGATTTGCCGTGGTCGATATGGGCGATAATACAGAAGTTGCGGATATAGCGGGTCTCTGCCATAGGTTACAGCGCCCCGTCTTCCAGTCTGATTTCCCCTACAGGTTCGACATTGATGTCCGAAGGTATTTCCACATACGACAGAACCGCGAGATTGGGAAATTGTTTCCTGGTAAATTCTTTAACCAGCAGACGCGAGGCCGGAGAGCAGAGGATAACCGGCGGCAGCCCCTTTTCCTCCATCCCCCGGATAGCAGGGGAAAAGGCTTCCACCCATTCGTCCCAGGCATTGCCGGAGATCTGTTCCTCGCCTTCCCGGAACATGCCCCTGTCGGCGAAACGTTGTTCCAGTTTCGATTCCAGTGTCAGTACCCGGATAACCTGCCGGCCGTCGGCGTATTCCTGACAGATCTGCCGTTTAAGGGAACTGCGGATCTGCTCGATAATCAACTCGTTAGGAGCAGGGCCGAAACCGCCCCAGTCCGCCAGAGTTTCCAAAATCACCTGTATATGGCGTATGGAAACCTGTTCTCCCACAAGCCCCCGGAGTATGTCCCTGATGCTTCCCAGGCTGAGGAGGCCCTTTATCTCCCCTGTAACTACAGGGTATTTTTCTTCCGCCTTGTCCAGAAGGGCCTGCACTTCGTCCCGGCCCAGGAGATCCGGCGCCCGGTTCAGGGCAAGAGCGTCTACCTGGCGGATGATTACCTCCGCCCCTGCTTTAGCGGCTGTTTTAAGCTCTTCCGGCCCAAACCCCTTACCTGAGGCGTCGAACCAGTTGAGATCCAGGCGCCCCCTTCGGGCTTCGATACCTTTGAAGCATATACGGTATTCATCGGTTTCAAGACTCTTATTCAGGGAAACTTTGATAGACGGAACGGAATAACCCAAAAGCTTCCGGAGCCGTTTCCGTATGCGGTCAAGGGGTTCAGCCAGGACAGGGCCTTCTGTCCCTAAAGCCTCCCGGTCCTTCTCGCCAAGAAAACTCATAAGGGTTTCGCCCAGTTCTACCTTGAGAGGCCTGGAAACCTTCCTTTTCCCGGTTTTCCGTAAAGCAGGACGCCGTTTCCCTTGAACCCTGGAAAGAACCGCCGCAACTGCGCGGAAGCAGAGATCCGGGATAGCTTCCCCAAGCTTACCGTATGCGGCGAGGTTCTCCGCCAGGACGCCGTTTCCAACAACCGGGACCCCCAGGTTTTCGGCGGCCCTTACGAGAACCCGGGCCATAAGGCCCTGTTCCAGAATGACCAGCATCGGGGCAAACATGTTTTCTTCGTCATAGTGCAGCCCCGCGGCGGTTCCGGCAGGGCTTACCACAAGGGCGTCGCAAAGGGAAAGGTACGGCACAAGGAACCCGGCCTTTTCCTCAGAAGGATCTTTCGGACTGCGCCGCGCAGGCAGGGCTGTTTCAAAGGCCTGTTCCGGTATTTCCAGAAGCTCCCTGGCTTCATCGTAGGCCCCTGTTTCGTAGAGTTTCTTTATCACCGTATGCCTGAATTCGGCAAGCTCCGGGTCCCTGCTGTTCCTGAACAGATCCAAAACCGTCCTGCCCAGGCCGAGCCAGTCTTTGAGGCCCGAATCCTCTTTTGCCTGCGAGAGGCGCCCGGCGATATAAGCCATAAGAGGAGCGGCGTCCTTTAGTTCCGGCCTATAGCGTTCGCTCAAAGCGGGCCGCAAGGCCAGGGGCAAAAGGCAGCTCCCGGTTTCGGCATCCGTCACAACCAGGCCCTTCCTGCAGAGGCCGGCCAGAACTCCTTCAAGGGGGAATTCGGCTCCCAAAAGTTCGTGCAAAAAATCCGGCGAAACATAATCCGCAGGCAGGCAGAGAAGGAGCTTCAACGCCGCTGTTTCAGCTTTATTGTTAAGAGCGTCCCTTTCCCCGGTACAGGGGAAAATACGCCTGAATTCATCTCCCATAGATTCTCCAGTTTACAGCGTATCCGGCGAATCCAGCAAGGCTGGAAGCTGCATGCTGGTTTCCATATACCCCATACGGCGTTTCTTGACATCGATCTCCATCAGGGCGTAGCCGTTATCCTCAAGTATCCTGAATCCCCTGATGGAAACAGGATCGTTTTCCGAAAGCCCGGCCTCATCGGCTACGGAACCCCGGACCACTTTTTTTACCTGGTAGGACGCGAATACCGAAGTCCCCGCGGCAGGGGTCAGAATTAACCCGAAAAGAGGCGCCGCTATCCTTTCGCGGCTGTCCTTTTTGGCAGCCTCCACAAGGGGGATCTCCGGCCTGGCCTGAAGCCGGAGCACGTGTTTTTCGGCGTTCCCTTCTGAATCGGCAAGTTCCAGGGTTACCAGTTCCCCTGGCCTGAGGGGGAAGAGTTCGTCCTGGAGCGCCGGGATAAGTGCCCCCTGGGGGGCTTCGGCTTTCCGGCCGTTAATGGAGGTGATCACAAGGCCTTCCCGTATAAGCTGTTCCGAAGCAGGGGTAGAAGGGGCTACATAGATGATCTCGGCGCCTGTTATGGTTTCGCTCACCGACAAGCCCAGCCAGGGCCGTTCGGCCTTACCGCCAGCTATCATCGCCGGAAGAGCGGCGGCCAGCCGTTCCGCAGGGACCGCGAAGTTGAGCCCCGGGTACTGTTCTATCCCTGCAAAAACGATTCCCACCAGGCGCCCGGCCATATCCACTACAGGCCCCCCGGAATTGCCATGGTTCACTAAGGCGTCTATCTGGATAACGTCGCCTATTTGCAGGAAACGGCGCCCCAAGGCCGAGACGATTCCCTGGGTAACGGTTTTTTCAAGCCCCCCGGGAGATCCGATGGCGTATACCGTATCGCCTACGCTTGGCACAATCCGGTCCGCTACGGAATAAACATACTCAGGAGTGTACTCGGCTTTGATCAGCGCCAGATCCATGGCCTTATCCCAGCCGATCACCCGTGCAGGTATCCTCGCGCTGGCCGAATCCCCCATGCGGATAAACATGCGGGAATAACCTTCGTATTTGGGATCTACTTCGCTGGAAATTACATGGTAATTGGTGATAAGCAGCCCTGAGGCGTCTACAAAGAAAGCGGACCCCAGGACCCTGTCGGGTATCCCCCTTCCCCGCTCTATCCGGTAGCCCCGGTCCACCCAGACAGTGGCTACGCCTTTGATCATATCAGAAGCGGCGTCCCTTCCAAGGGCGTAATCCCTGAGTTCCTGGGGAACAGCTTCGCTATCCGCAATAGTATTGAGGAAAAAAGCCGCCGTCCTGCGCTGCTTCGCGTTTACCGCTTTTTCCAGGAAAAAGAGCGCGTCTTCGGGCTCCAGGGGCTTGAGCTCATGTGCCCTCACGGCGGCCAGGAAAGCCGGAAGGCTGTTTCCCTGATCCATCTGCTGCCTGGCGTATTCCAGCGCCAGTTCCGGCTCTTCCCCGGTGCTTTCCACAGAGATACCCAGGCTGGCGAGGGACCGGGCCAGAGAAGCGGCATCGGCCCAGCGTTTTTCCTCAACAGCCCTGATCTGGGCCTGCCTGAGGCTCCCGGAAGCGTCTTCCCTGAGTTTTTCAAGGCGGCCCGCAATTTCAGGATCCTCCGCTGCAGGATAAGCATCCCTGGAACCGTAAATGGCCTTGTACACTTCAAGCAGATGGATGGCCTGGGCGGGATCTTCGGCGCTGTACCTGGCAATATCATCCAGCCTGAGGTCCTGCACCGACTTGGGAGGCTCAAGGCGGCGTTCAGCCGCGGAACGGGTGGTGCAGGAAAGGGAAAAGAAACAAAACACAGCAAATAAAAGAAAAATTAGAAATCTAAGGTTGCTTTCCCAAAAACTGAAGTTGTGGGAAAACCTCGTTATTTTGTTTTTTACAGAAACCATGGGCAACATTCCTTTTCTTAACGAAAGGGTTCCGGGGATTCATATATCCCATCGCCGTCCCAGTCGCTTTCGGCGTACTCGATATCCAGGGCGTCATCCGGCAAAGCTGGGATAACGGCGCGCCTGAAACGCCTGATCGTCTCCATACGGCCGTCCGTATCAAGGTCGGCCCGCTGGACCAGAGGGGCGCCTTGCAGAAAATCGGTCTCCGAAACCATGCGGCCTTCGAGGTATTCCCAGGCCCTGACGGGAACGCCCTGATTCAGTTCCACTGTTTCCGTTCCTCCCGCAAATTCCCGGCTCGGCCGTTCTGCCCTGAAAGCGTTCGCAACAAGGGTCCGTCTGGTCAAAGCCATGGCGGCAGGGTCCGCTTCCGGGAAAAGCAGGCTGGTTCCCGGAATTTCCCGGAACCGTACAGGGTTGTAGTAAAAAGACAAAGGCCGGGACAGAAAACGCTCGTCCCCGAGTTCCGCTTCCAGCACCGCAGGATACCGTTCCCAGCGCAGGGTGATCTTCCGGCGATCCTCGTCCCTGACAGGGTAATAAGGTTTCCCCCCCTCCCCCGATTCGGGCATAACCGGAATATAAGCCCTTTGGGGATCGCCGGCTTCAAAATCCAGAACCAACTCCGGCAGGCCGTCCTGATCGGCGTCGAAACTGTACCCCAAAAGCATGCCTCGAAGATAAACCGCTGCGGCTTCGGCAAAACCATCCCGGTCTGAATCTTCTCTAATAACACCCGACCACTCCGAAAGGTTTCGCCTGAACACCTGTAAGGCCTCATCCCTGAGAAGGGCCTCTATTTCTTCAAGCAGGGTTTTATCCAGCCTGGGGATTGGGTCTTCCGTAACAGCGGAACCGGAAAAATCAAAACTAAAGAGCTCTTCCAGGGCGGTTTCCTCTTCGACCGCCCCAAGGTCAACGGCTGCCGGAAGGGATGCGGGGTCCGGTCTGTTGACGGCCCGGTAAGCTTCAACAAGGCGCCGGGCTTCTTCCGTATCCCTTACGAAAGGCGCCGCCATCCAGGCCAGTTCGGGGTCGGCAAGGAGCAGGGCAGGAAGGCGGTGCAGGATAAGATCCAGAATCCGCCGATCTTCCCTGTCAGAGTTCAGCGCTGCGGCTTTTCCCGCTTTGAAGCGCTCAAATTTGAGATACTCAAAAAAAATGCGCGCCGGTTCGGGATCCCTGGGATACCGGTCCAGGGTATCTGTCATATACCGGCGGAATTCGTCCGGGCCCGGCGCGAACATGAGGGCCTTAAGCCGGATCCCGGCAGCCCTGGGGGATTCAGGCAGGTTTGAAAGAATAGCCAGGGTTTCGGAATACTTCCTGAGCCGGAGACAGCTTTCGGCTTCCAGCAGCAGCGCGTCGTTTGCGGAATAGGTACGCCAGCGATCCGCACTGATCGCCCGTTCCAGGCTTTCCAGAACCCCCCCCTGGGGCTGATCAAAATGGGACCGCGCCAAAGCGAGAAGGTAAGAAATATCGGAAGAAACGTCGCTGTAATCAGCCCCGCGTTCCAGGATGATACGGGCTTCGGACCACTTGTTTTCTGCCATCGCCTTTTCGGCCTGCAGGACGTATTTTTCCGCTACCGCGGCGTCCCCTGACGGGGCTTGGGCGTTTAGGGAAAAAGTCACAAGATGCGGAATCAGGCAAACCAGCAGACGCCGGACGACCATGCTATGCATCTCCTGCGGGATTCGCGGCAGGCGCCGGCTGGGTCAGGGAAACGTAATTGTCCCTCGGAGGGAACCCCAAAAGGGAACGGACCTCGTCGTCTATCAGGGTTTCCCGGGCAAGAAGGGCGTCGGCAAGCTGCTCCAGCTTATCCTTGTTGGAACGGAGGATGCTGTCGGCCAGTTTCTGCGCAGCCTCCAGAATGCCTTTTATGGCCCTGTCGATGGATCGCGCCGTATCTTCGGAATAATCCTTATGCCTGGCAATTTCCTTGCCCAGGAAAATAGGTTCGTCTTCCTGTCCGTAGGTTACCGGCCCAAGCTCCTCGGCCATGCCCCATTCGCAGACCATACGCCGGGCCATGCCGGTAGCCTCTTCCAGATCCTGCTTCGTGCCCGTAGTGGTTTCGCTGTAGAAGATCTTTTCTGCTACCCAGCCGCCGTAGCAGATGACGATAAAATCCGTAATCCAGCCCCTGGTATGGCTGTAGACATCTTCTTTAGGAAGGGGCATGGTAACGCCCAGAGCCCTGCCATGGGGCACGATGGTTACCTTGTGAAGGGGATCGGCGTTTTTGAGGAAATAATGCAGAAGCGCGTGGCCTGCTTCATGGATGGCAGTCATGCGCCGTTCTTTGTCGGACATTACCAGGGTTTTCCTGGCGACTCCCATGATGATCTTATCCCTCGCTTCTTCAAAATCGGACATCTCCACCTGGGCCTTGTCTTTCCTTGCAGCGAAAAGGGCCGCTTCGTTTACCAGGTTCGCAATATCGGCGCCGCTCATCCCGGGAGTTGCCCTGGCGATCCGGGGCAGATCCGCGTCAGGAGCCAGGGGAATCTTAACGGCGTGGATTTTGAGTATATCCTCACGTTCCTTGATATCCGGCATAGCCACTACCACCTGGCGGTCAAAACGGCCCGGCCTGAGCAGCGCCGGATCCAGGACATCGGGCCTGTTCGTGGCAGCCAGTATTATCACCCCGTCTTTGGAATCAAAGCCGTCCATTTCCACCAGAAGCTGGTTCAGCGTCTGCTCGCGCTCATCATGCCCCCCGCCGTATCCGGCGCCTCTGGTCCGGCCTACGGCGTCAAGTTCGTCAATAAAAATGATACAAGGGGCGCTCCGCCTTCCCTGTTCAAAGAGATCCCGTACCCTGCTGGCGCCGACGCCGACAAACATTTCCACAAAGTCGGAGCCCGACATGTGGAAGAAAGCCACGTCCGCCTCCCCCGCTACCGCCCGGGCCATAAGGGTCTTCCCGGTTCCCGGCATACCCACCAGGAGCACCCCTTTGGGAATACGGGCGCCCATTTTAGTGAACTTCTGGGGTTCTTTGAGAAACGCCACTACTTCCTGGAGTTCGTATTTGGCGTCCTTCTGACCCGCAACATCGGCAAAAGTGATCTTCTTGCCTTCGTCATGGTAGCGCTTGGCCCGGCTCTTCCCGAACTGGAAGGCCTTATTCCCCGAACCCTGCATGTTCCTGAACATGAACCAGATAAAGCCGAAACCGATAACCCAGGGCAGGATCTCCAGGATTATCCTCAAAGGGCTTATCTGCGACGCCGCGCCGGAGACGTTGATCCCCTTCTCCCGCAGGGTAGGAAGCAGCGTAGGGTCCTGGTAAGGTATAAGGGTTTTGAAATATTGCAAAGACGAGCCGTTCCGGCGTATGCCTTCAATAATATTGTTTTCGTGAATCGTAACTTCTGTAATGACGTTCAAATCCAGGGATTGGGTGAATTCCGAATACGGTATCTCCTGTTTAGCAGGGCCTTCGCTGGTCCTGAAAAAATAGGCGATAAAAAGAACCACCATAATGAGGAAAAAAACCAGCGCAAACCGGTTCGGACGGCCTTGACCCAGATTCGGACGGGGCGGAATTTTGTCTTTCTGATCATCAAACATCTAAACCCCCGGAAAACCGGCCCTTATTGGACCGGATCATTAATGAAAAATCTGTATAAAGAAGGCCTTTCGCTTTCAGCCATGTCCGGAACATCATCCCGGCTTAACAGCACCTTCCCTGCCCCGATAACGGCGGCCACCCCCCTCTGGTCCACGGCGGCGATTAATTCCACCGGTTTCCGGGAGGCTTCTTTAAGTATATCAGAAAAAGAGCTTTTGTGTCCCGCCTTCAGGATAGTCCCTTCCCTGGTGCAGGGCTTAAAAACCAGGGGATACCCGGCGCGGAAACTCTTCCCATCCCCTGGAAGGGCGTCCGTATCCGGCGCAGATCCGGCAGTAACAGTCAGCCTTCCTTTCAGCGTATAGATCCCGGGGTCTTTTATCAACAGCGAAAAACCCAGCCTGCAAGAAGCCCTGGGCCCGGCGGCCCTGATAACCAGGCGCCCTCCGCGGTTTTCGGCCCGTACAGGCCCCAGATCCCCGGCGGCTGCCCCCTGTTCCAGGGCTTCCAGAAAACGGCGGATCCCTGCCCGCCTGGGCGTCCTGCCGCAGGAGCCCTGCAAACCGCGGTTTGAAGAAGCAAGCCTGTCGGCGGCTTCAAAAATAGCTTCCTCCCGGATCAGGCCCGGTTCCTGCAAAAAGGCCCCGGTTTTAAGGCTCAGGGTTCCGCCTGACTCTTCCCAGGGCAGCCGCCGCCGGGCCTCTGCGGAAAGGAACGCCGCGACAAGGGCCTGGGTTTTCCCCAGAGCCAGAAGCGAAGCCCTCCAGGAAGGAAAATAATCATCCAGACACGGGATGAGGCAATGCCGTACCCTGTTGCGGAGAAACCTGATGTCCCTGTTCGTTGAATCGGTACGAAACGAAAGGTCCTTTTCGTTAAGATAAGCAAGCACCTCTGCACGGCTCAGTTCCAGAAGGGGCCTCAATACCAGTCCCCGTTCCCGGGGCATTGACGCCAGCCCCCCCGGACCGGCGCCTCTTAGAATACGCATAAGAATGGTTTCCAGAAGATCGTCCTGTGTATGGGCGGTAAGAACCTTCGCGGCGCCAATACGCCGGGCTTCCAGGTTCCAGATACGGCGCCGGAAGAACCGGGCAGCCGCTTCTATCCCCAGGCCCTGTCCGGCGGCGGTCCGGGCGATTCTGCCTGGCTGCACGGAAACAACTTTGCAGGGTACTGCCAGTTTTTCGCAAAGCGCCTCAACCGCCCGGGCGTCGCCGCAGCTTTCCTCTGCCGGACGCAGGCCGTGCTCCACATGGATACAGCTCAGGGAAAACGTTCCCTTCCTGTCCCGCAGGGCAGCCAGGGCAGCCAGCATCGCCGTCGAATCGGCGCCTCCTGAAACGGCGGCAAGTAACACAGGGCCTCCTGAAAGGGACCCCAGCGCCGTTTCTACAACGGCTTCAAAACGGTTCATTACAAACAGGGAAACCAGCCGGCGCGGCGCACAAAAGAAAGAGCGCCGCGTTTGGGAAAACTACTTGCTTTCTTTGGCGTCTTTTGCGCCTTCCGCAGGCGCCCCTGCTGCGGGGGCAGCAGCCGCGGGACCAGCGGCCGCAGCGGCGGCTTCTTCGGGAGCCGGAGCGGCAACAGCCTCTTCCTTGGCGTACTTCACCAGCGCGACTACCTGATCGCCGCCTGAAATCAGGCGGACCCCTTCACCCAGGGCAAGATCCCGCACATGGATGGACTGGTTCACATCCAGGTTGGACACATCCAGATCGATGCGTTCAGGCAGGTCTTTAGGAAGGCATTCCACTTCGATTTCGTGAAGAGGGAATTCGAGCACCCCTCCGTTCCGCACTCCCGCAGGGCTCCCCTGAAGATGGATGGAAACCCGGGCCCTCAGGGTAACGCCGCTTTCGACTTCGTAGAAGTCCACATGGAGGATTAAACCGTCAACGATATTCCGCTGCGTATCCTTTACAAAGGCGTCGTAGGATTTGCCGTCCACTTCCACCTTGACAATGGTACTTTCAGAAATATTCTTGATCCCGCCGGCAAATTCCAGGGCATCCAAATCGATGGAAACAGCCTCTCCTGAACGGCCGTAGAGTACCCCCGGAATCCTGCCGGAACGGCGGATTCTGCGGGCTTCTCCCGAACCTGTCTTGACCCGGTTCCGGGCCTTCAAAACTACCTGACTCATGCTCTATCTCCTTGCATTATATGCATACCTGGGACGACAGGGTTCGCCCTCCGGTCGCAAACATCCTGTTTGCTCCCTCCGGGCCGGGGTCAAGTCCTGCCGGTGTCATCCATGACACCTATTCCTCCCTCCGGTCGGCGGACTTGACCCTTCGAACCCTGTCGGCCTTACTGGGACGACAGGGTTCGAACCTGTGAATGCCGGAGCCAAAACCCGGTGGCTTACCACTTGCCTACGTCCCAATTGGCGTCACCAGCGCGTAGTTACGGCGCCGATACAGTGAGATTATAATACCCTATACCGAAAAGAAAAATCAACCGACCAGGGACTAGATCTCCATGGTCAGATCATCGGGACCGCTTCCCATATCGTATTTGTCCAGAATTCTTTTCTGAAGCTCCGCCCGGAATTCAGGATGAATAGGATGGGCCACATCCTTGTATTCCCCTGCCCGGGTTTTCCGGCTCGGCATAGCAATAAATACCCCGCTTTTCCCTTCGATGATCTTTACATTATGAACTACAAAGCAGTCATCAAATGTAACCGTCACATAGGCCTTTAACTTACCTTCGCCTGCTACCTTACGGACCCGGATGTCGGTAATTTCCATGCCGCTCTCCTTTTGATGTATCAGAATAAATCGTACTATTATTCTAAACCCGATCTGCCCTTCGTGCAAGGAAAAACGTCAATTGAACGAAATTCCTTTGCCCTGAAAGGGATTGTACGGCTTTTTCCGCCTTTTCACGGTCATCGAAGATCCCGAAACAGCAGGACCCCGAACCGGACAGCCCCGAAAAGGGAGCGCCGAGTTCTTTCAGGGTCCTGCAAATATCCCGGTAAACACCGTTTCTGGGCAGAACCGGCAGAAAATCATTGTAAAAAGGCCATTCCCCAGGAGGGGAGGCAAGGATTTTCTTCCATTCACGGGTATTGAATTCCCCGCTGCCCCCGGTTTCGGGGTTTTGGCCTGCACGGCGCGCGTCCAGCAGCCTGAAGGCGTGGGCGGTCCCGCTCTTGAAAGGGGGCTTTACCAGAACTGTCCAGAGCCCTTCAGGGACCGGGCCGGTTTCGACCGTTTCCCCGCGGCCGGTTACCCACGCTGCGCCGCAGGTAAGGAAAAAAGGCGCATCGCTCCCAATGGCCGCGGCCATTTCCAGCAGTTCCCTGTCATCCAGCCTTGTTCCCGCCAGGCGATCCAGGGCAAGAAGGGTCGATGCGGCATCGGAAGATCCCCCGCCTAAGCCTGCGCCCAGGGGTATACGTTTGGCCAGATCTATCCTGACACCGGCTTTGAAGCCCGTTTTTTCCCTGAAAAGGGCAAGCGCCCGGCATACCAGGTTCTTTTCCTGTGCCAGGCCGGACAGATCCGCCCCGCAGGAACAGGTCTGTTCCAGCTTTAGTGTCCCGTCTTCTCCGGCAAGTTCAAAACTAAGGGAATCCCCAAAGGCAAGAGCGGCAAAAAGGCTTTCAAGCTCATGGAACCCGTCAGGACGGAGGTCTTTAACTTTCAAGTGGAGGTTGATTTTACAAGGGGCCTCGATAGTACAGGCGGTACGAGCCCTGGGGGCATAAGCTTTCATAGTAAAAAACTATTATAAAAAAAATTCTCACAAGAACCAAGATAAAGGCTTGACAGATACTGAAACTCTCCCTTATGGTTCAAGGGAAAGCTTTATTACGACAAATTTATCATCAATTATGGAGAATACTATGGTTCTGCATGAGGCCATGAATAGCGAGGAAACTCTGCTGCCGGATCTTGCCTTGGTACCCGTATCCAGCGGGCCAGACGAGGATCTTTTCTGTCCCTTCCTCCTTTTCGACGATGATGATGACGAGGATGATGAGGATATGGACGAAGAAGACAACTTCGACGATATGGACGACGACTTCGAGGACGACGACTTCGAAGACGACGACGATTTTGACGACGAAGACGAAGACTACGAAGACGAAGATGACGACTTCAACTACGAAGAAGACGTAGACTACGACGATTTTGACGAGTGATCCTTCCCGTCATAGATAAGGGGAGCGGAACTCCAGAGCCGTTCCAGCTCGTAGAAGGACCTGCTCCTGGAAGTCATCAAATGTACGACTATAGTTCCCAGGTCTAAAAGGCACCATTCGTCAGCGGTATCAGGCCGCCTGGAACGGCGAAGAGGTAATCCCTTGTCCCGGGAAAAATCCTTGACATGCCGTTCTAAGCCTGACTGGTGGGTAATACTGGTAACTGTGGCGATGACAAAAAAATCGGTCCAGAAATTGAGTTCCCGCATGTCCATAACCGCAACATCGCCCCCGTTGTGAGACGAGAGGAGTTTCCCGAGTTCCACTGCCATGCCGGCAATGTCTTCAGCCTCCGGTAACGTATCTTTCATTAAAATCCCTTCCAAGTATGAGCGTAAAATCCGCAGGGTATTCAAAACTCTGGGCGTCCATGTTGATTTCCGGGCTTTCAGATTCGAGGGAATCAAAGCGGATATTCGTACAATGGATAATTTCCCCGAAATCCCGAACCACGTCCTCAAACCCCGAACGGTCGATAATAACCGTGCGCTCGTAATCGCTGCTGTCCGCGTTCCCTATAGAAATAACATCATACCCGAAACCCCGGAGAAGTTCAGCAGTGCGCCCCGCGAGGCCGTTTACAAGGGTCCCGTTCAGCACTTCCACCGTAAAGACCCGTTCGTTCATGGAGCCTTCCACCGGCCGGACCAGGCTTCCCAGGGACTGGCGCACGATATCCTTGATAAGGTTTCCGTCCCAAAAGGGAAAAATCAGGGTCTGGCCCGAAACCTCACGGGGATTCCCGCCTACGGACTGAATGCCTGCCCTGTCGGTGTCTATTTTCGCCAGCTCGTCAAAAAGCCTTATCTGGCTGCGATGGCTCATGCTTGTTTTAAGCAGGGAATAGTAGAACTGGGCTGTCTGGGGATTCCGCAGGGCTTCGTTACGCTCTCCCAAACGTTTAAGAAAGCCCAGGAAAAAACGCTGGCGCCTGAAATTGACAAGTTCGCTGTTTTCTTCCTGAAGTTCATAGGTGATATAGGTTTTCGCCTTGTCGCCGTCCAGCCTGGCCACGCCTGAAGGGAAGAGAACCGGCTCTTCCTGGTAAGCATCCACCGGCGAAGGGATAAAAATCTCTACGCCTTCGATAAGATCCACGATTTTGCCCAGGTTTTCCAGCGTTACTACTGCGGAAAAAGAAATATCCACCCCCAAAAGGCCCTCGATTTCACTTTCATAGGCTGAAATTTTCCGGGGATCGTACACGGTATCGATGCGATCCACCCGGTTTATCCTCTGAAGGATGAGGCCCAGAGAACCGGGAATGTCGAAAATAGCCGCCCGTCTGGTACCGGGATAGTACATGATCACATAGGAACACAGGGGTTTGTCCCGGTTTTCAATTACAAAAAGGGTGTTGATAACCCGGTCTTCTGAAAGGGATTCTTCCAGAGGATCCGGGCGGAGGACAAAAACGGCAAATACCACGCCTCCTGCCAGTATCAGCGCGATAGCGGCCAGAAGCAGGGCGCTGGCGTCGGCTTTAATTTTTTTTCTCATGTCTTTTCCTTGTATCCAGGGCCGCAAGGAGCCGCAGGGTTTCCCGGGACACCTCCTTCCTCTGATCCCTGAGGCAGGCCACGGTGTGTTCCAGTACGGTTTCAAACAGCCTGTCCAGATCGGCGGTCCCGGAAAGGTCCCTCAAGGCCGGGTTTACCCAGTCCCTGGAGACTTCGATTTTGTCCGCAATGTACACTACTTTCGCCAGGGCTCCCATGTCCCTGCTGGCCGCGACATGATACCGCACGGCCTCGAGGATCTCGCTGTTCGTGATGCCGTATTTTTTCTCCAGAAGGACCGCCGCCGCCCTGCCGTGGAGAAGCGCCGGCTTTTCCTGTTCAAGCCTGGTAATAGTCCCGCCGTCTTTCCGGGCCAGCCTGAGAAGTTCCCCATTATCCATAGGTTTGCATATATCATGGGTCATCCCTGCAAGATAGCCCGCAAGGGGATCAAGACGGTACTTGACGCAAAGATCCCAGGCCAGAAGGGCGGTATTCCGGGAATGCAGGAACCGCGAGAGGCTCAGGGCTTCGCGGGAAGCGTTTTCCAGGAGTACCGCCGTCTCCCAGGTAATACCGGGACTGGCTTTTGAATCCTCAGCCTTGTCTTTGTTTCCTGTCCTGTATAGGTTCCGGTCTTCTATGATAAAACGGGCGCCTGCAGGCACCAGGTAGCGCCAATTTTCACCCTGGAGTATCTTCTCCCTTACCAGCCTGGAAGACACGTTGATAACCTCGTTGTTAAGCCCTGTATACGGGAAGGGAAAATCCGGATCCTTCCCCTTCGGGAGCCCTTCCCCTGAAGGCGCCGAATCGCCCTGGTTAGGAGGGTTGAAAAGCCGCCGGGCGATGATGATGTCCGCCTGGCGGGCTATTTCGTCTGCCTTGCGCCACCGGGAAAAGGCCGGCGCAAGATCGTCCCCCAGGATAAGGCCCGGTTTGCCCTTAAGCCCGTACCGGGTCCGTATGCCGGCGATAGTATCGATTGTATAGGAAACTCCTTCGCGCCTGATCTCGCAGTCGTCAATAGTCAGCCTCGGGTCTCCGGCAATGGAAGCCGCAAGCATGTCCAGCCTGTCCCGCGGGGAAGCCCCTGAGGCGCCGATTTTGAAGGGAGACTGGAAAGCGGGTATAAGAACGATACGGTCATAGCCCAGGCCGGAAAGCACCCCGTCGGCCAGGAAGAGATGGCCCACATGGACGGGATTAAAACTGCCGCCCAGGATTGCAACCCTCACGTTTCCTCTTCCTCCTGCACCAGGCGGCCAAAGAGTTCCGCCAGTTCTTCTAAACCCTGGCCGGAGAAGACCGAAATGCCCAGCACTTTTTCTTCAGGGTACTTCTTTTTTAACGCCTCAAACCGTTCCGGCGCGCCTTCAAGGTCCAGCTTGCTGCCGATAAGGACCCGTTTTTTCCTGATAAGCTCAGGCGAAAAAGCCTCAAGCTCCCTGCAGAGCACATCGAAAGCCTCAAGGCAGTTCTCTTCCCCCAGATCCACCAGAAACGCCAGAGCCGCGGTACGGGAAATATGCTTGAGGAACCGTATGCCCAGGCCCAGGCCCTCTGAGGCCCCTTCGATGAGGCCGGGGATGTCGGCAATAATGATGTCCCGGTCTCCAATGGTCAAAACGCCGAGGCTGGGAATTTTCGTGGTAAAAGGATAAGGGGCTATCTTAGGCCTGGCGTTGGTAAACCGGTCCAGTAGGGAAGATTTACCGGCGTTAGGGAACCCAACAAGGCCGATGTCGGCCATGACCTGAAGTTCCACCAGAAGGCGCCGTTTTTCCCCTGCTTTGCCGGGCAGGGCCTTCCGCGGGGCCTGGTTGGTGGAAGACTTGAAATGGACGTTCCCCCAGCCGCCGTTTCCGCCTCTAAGAAAGAGGAAATCCCCGCTTTCTTTGCCGAAATCACGGATAAGCTCCCCGGTAGCGGCGTCTTTTAGGATCGACCCCGGAGGCAGAAAGACAATCGCGTCTTCGCCGTTCCTGCCGTACCGGCTCCGGCCTTCGCCGTCCCTGCCGTTTTCAGCTTTAAACGACTGCTTATTCCTAAGATGGACCAGGGTACGGAGGTTTCTGCGGACCCTGAAAATCACGTCGCCGCCTTTGCCGCCGTCGCCTCCGGCAGGTCCGCCTTTGGGAACAAATTTTTCCCTCCTGAAGGCTACGCAGCCGTTACCGCCATTCCCAGAGGAGACTTCAATAAACGCTTCGTCGGCAAATTTTTCCACGCACCTTAACTTAGTGCCGAAAGGCTCCGGCTATACCGGTGGCAGGATCTGGGCCAGCTTCCGTCCCCGGCGCTGGGTAAAAGACACGGTTCCGTCAATAAGGGCAAAAAGGGTATAATCGCTGCCGCAGCCCACATTGGCGCCGGGATGGATCCTGGTCCCCCGCTGCCGGACTATAATGGAACCCGCCTTGACTACACCGCCGCCGAACACTTTGACACCTAAATACTGGGGATTTGAATCCCTGCCATTTTTTGCGCCGCTTCCGCCCCGTTTACGAGCCATATCATTTCCTCCGCTTAATTGTAACCTGACAAAAATCAGGGTATTCGTCTGAAACCGAAAGGAGCCCTTCTTGTAGAAAAGCCCCTGCTGCGGCCAGGAATTCCCTGCTTTCAGGCGCGCCTTCCGCTTCAATGCGGAAAACGCCCCGTTCCGGAGCCTCGCTCCGTACTATTATGTCCTTTCTGCCGGAAAGAACCTGCAAAGCCGTCCTGGTCAAAACCGAAACAGCGGCGCAGACTATGTCGCCCCCTTTCGGCCCTGCCCCGGCGTGGCCGGATACGGAACAAGACCTAAAAAGCCCTGAGCCGTCCAAAACCACTTCGGCCCGTATCATCCGGCAGCCTTGAACTCCGTTTTAAGCCCCTGCAATATCCTGAATCTTGATGACCGAATATTCCTGCCTGTGCCCCTGCTTGCGCCGGTAGTCCTTTTTAGGCATGTATTTAAATACAATTATCTTCCGGTCTTTCCCGTGGGATTCGACCACTGCCGAAACCTTCACGCCCTGTACATAGGGAGATCCTACCTTAACTTCGTCCCCTGAAACCAGAAGCACCGAGTCGATATCCAGAGCGGAACCGGGCTCGGCGTCAATCTTATCCACCTTGAGGACAGCGCCTTTTTCGGCTTTATACTGTTTGCCTTTAAATTCAATAACTGCGTACATACTACATCCTTCACCACACAATTAGAGATTATTTATATCCTAAAAAAAACGCTTGCGTCAAGTGGGGCAAAAGCGTCCGGGCGGCTTACAGCGTAAAGCGCTTGATTGCCTGAATCTCCCCGGCAACGCCGGCAGGAAGCTCAAAATCCCCTGCTTTGAGGCTTTCCTCAAGCTGTCCAAGAGAGCTAAAGGACGTAATAGCCGCTGAAGGGAATTCCTGGCTCATCACATAAGCCAAAACCAGGACCGCCGCGCCGGCATGGAACTCCTTTTCCCAAACCGCAAGCTTTTCCAGGAATTTTTTGTTCGTCTCACCGCCGTACACCGCTTCGGCGTTAGGAGAAACCGGCTTTCCTGCGAGTTTTTTGGAAAAATAGCCGCCACAGGTCGAAGTATAGGCCATAACCGCTTTTCCGGTCTTCCTGTGCCAGGCGTAAATATCCCGGTCCATGGGTACCAGGGTTTTATCGGTTACTGCCGAAAGGTTAATATCCCCAAGGCTGTACTGTATCTGATCGCACACAAAGCCCTCAAAACCCCTGGAAGCCGCAATCCTGTCAGCCTCTTCCATACGCTTCAAGGTCCAGTTGGAACAGCCGTAATGCCATATCTTTCCTTCTTTTTTAAAAGTTTCAAGAGTTTCCAGGATTTCTTCAACAGGGCGGGAAACATCATCGCGGTGGAGGAAATAGAGATCGATATAACCGGTTCCCAGATCCTTAAGGCTCTCTTCCAGATCCGAGCGTGCTTCTTCGCGGCTCATCCTTGGGATGTGCATGGTCTTGAGATCCGGGTGCGCCCCTTTGGTGGAAACCACTACTTTGTCCCGG
>JAITEW010000128.1 GCA_031281855.1 Treponema sp. | reverse complement strand
CCGGAGGATGGTTTGGCCACAATATTGCCGTTTTCCAGGGGATCGATCGAAACCGTATAGCTTACTTTGCCGGCTGCGCGGTTTTCCGGTTCCCCGAGGATATTGCTAACAAAAATATTCTTGCACCCTGCCAGAAGCAGGGCAGCTAAAGAAAAGAAAAGAAAGTGTTTCATTGTAATTTTCACGTTATGCTCCCTTAAAACCTGTAGCCGGCGCCGATCCCGGCGCCCCATATAAAGGGGTAGCCGGCCCGCAGATAGGGCTCCACATACCATTGCTGGTTGAAAGGAATCCTAATTCCTGCGCTAAGGTCCCCCAAAAAAGCCGGAAAAACCGCGGAGTTTTCAAAAAAGATACTGGCTCCAACCCCGGCTTGGGCAAAAAGAGACATGCCTTTAATCTCCCAAAGATACCACCGGGCAAAAGCTTCCGGTTCCAATGTCATGACAGTATCAAAATTATGGCTAAAGCCGATTTTGATCCCTGCAGCCAGATTCGGGATGATCCCGTAACCGGCGCTTAGCGTGCCTCCCAGTGCGGCGCCTTTACGGGTATTCATATTCCCGTCGACGCTGAGACCCAGGGAGATCTGTTTTGCTTCCTGTGCTTCAGCAAAGCTTACCAGTACGATAAGCGTGATGATTAGCAATAAAGCCTTATTCATTTTGTCCTCCAAAAACATATATGACTAATATACTAATGTATTTTTGGAAAAAACAATAAAGATGAACAGTATCAGGCTCTGGTTCGTTGATAACAGTTTATTAATCACAAAAATAAAAAAAATCTACATTTTTTTGCGAAATTTGTATTGACAGGACGCAAACAAGTAGTATAATAATCTTTATTCTGAATATACTACAAAGGGGAGTAATAGAGTTGTTCATAAACCTCAGTTTCTGAACAACTTCCACTAAAAAACGCGGTTTTGTAAGGCTTTAGCCTGAAAAACCGCAAGACTTGTTCGATAACCAACCGGGTTATTGAACAAGTCCAATATTGTCCTATGTGCAGACATGATCAAAGAATGCCCGTAAGGGCCGCACGTTTGATTTTATATTGCTTTATCTCAACACCCCCCCCCCCCCCCATCACAACCGCTGTTGGAGGAAATCTACACCATGGAGGACGCCCTGGCGTCAGACCATCTTCTATCCCTTTATGCACGCCTCGCTGTACGACAGGGGCACGGCGCTCCGCTGTCCTGCGATCAGCGAACGCTATGATTCCCGAGGGATACGGTCTTGGGGAACACATCTCCATGCACCATCAGGATCTCAAGGCGGTCAACTCCGCCAGGAGCGGGATCGTGCGGCCTGGGGAGCAGCACGGGGGCTGTCTGGATGGAACCATGCTCAACTGCCGCCTTGCCCCTGCTTCGTGCGAGCTTGGCAATAATTGTTCTTCCGGTTATTGTATATACTAGTCGTATCGACAGGGGAAAAACATGATCGCTGCACAGGATAAATCAATTCTCAGGGAGCTTGCCAGGCAGGTTCGGGATCTGGCGGTTCTCGACATCAATAAAAAGCGCATTGCCCGCGCCAGGGAGATGCACGGCCTCAAACCGGGCCGCCCTCTGGTGTGGATCGACGAAATACCCTGGCACGAAATGGACATTGAGGGCCAGCTTACCCTGCGCTGCGAATCCAAAGAAGCCCGGGACATGGAACGGCATTTCCGCCGTATCCTCTACCGCTGGAAGTACATCCAGGTGGACATGGTGGTGGAGGACGCCTTCTATGTAGGCAAAGCGTTTACGGATACGGGCAACGGGATCAAAGTAAAAGAAGAAACCCTGGCTACCAATACGGCCAATAACATCGTGTCCCACCATTACGAGGATCAACTGGACACGGAAGAAAAGGTGGAAGCCCTGAAGATCCCGGTTATTCAGGCAAGGCCGGATATAGATGAAAAAAACCTTGAAACAGCCAGGGACGTTCTCGACGGCATCCTGCCGGTAAAGCTCAGGGGCCACGGCATCTATTACGCGCCTTGGGACGAGATTTCCATGCTCAGGGGCATAGAGAACTGCCTTATAGACATGATAAGCAATCCGGAACTTGTCCACAAAACAGTCGCCAAGTTTACGGAAATCGGCCTGGCCCGGTATACCCAGATGGAGGCCCAGGGGCTCCTGGACTTCAATATCTCCGCCCTCCACTGTACGCCGCCTTACTGCGACGAGCTTCCGGCGAAAGACTGGGACGGGGGCAGGGTGCGGCTCAAGGACATCTGGTTCCGGGGCATGGCCCAGCTTTTTTCATCCGCTTCCCCTGAAATGCAGGACGAATTCGATCTCCGGTACATGAGGCAGCTTATGGATCAGTGCGGCCTCTCTTACTACGGCTGCTGCGAGCCCCTGGACCGCTTTATCCCGTACCTTAAAAAAGTGCCCAATATGCGGAAAATAGGCGTAAGCCCCTGGGCGAATGTCCGCTCCTCGGCGGAGCAGATCGGCGGGGACTACGTCTTCGCCCGGAAGCCCAACCCCGCCAATGTGGCCAGGGATTTCAGCAAAGAAGTGGTGGAGCAGGAGATCGCCGAAACCATCGAAGCCTGTATGGAAAACAAGTGCCCCTACGAGTTCGTGCTCAAGGACATCAGCACTGTAGGGGGCAAACCCCAAAACCTCATCGACTGGGCAAAAACGGTTACAGAGACCATAGACCGGTATTATTAAGGAGCAATCATGAACTATATGAAGCTGTGTGATAAGGGGCCCAGGGTCTCAAAGTTGTGCCTGGGAACAGGTTCTTTTGGAACCGCTGTGCCCAGGGAAGCGGCTTTTGCCCAGTTGGACCGTTTTTTTGAACAAGGCGGCAATTTTGTGGACAGCGCCAGGGTGTATGCGGACTGGGTTCCCGGCGGGCACGGGGCCAGCGAAAAGAACCTGGGCGCATGGATGAAGGATCGGAAGAACCGGGATAAAGTGGTGGTTTCCACCAAAGGCGCCCACCCGGATCTCAAGACCATGCACATCCCCAGGATGAGCCGCGAGGCGGTGCGTTCGGACCTGGAAGAGAGCCTTGAAGATCTGGGAACCGATTATATTGATGTTTATTTCCTCCACCGGGATGATGTTTCCCGTCCTGTCGGGGAAATTCTGGAAACGCTTGAAAGTTTTAAAAAAGAAGGAAAGATACTACATTACGGCTGTTCCAACTGGACCCTGAAGCGCATGGAAGAAGCCGGCAGGGTTGCGGCTTCCGGGGGTTTTGAGGGTTTTATATGCGATCAGATACAGTACAGCCTGGGGGATATTAACCGTTCGGCGCTGGCCGATAAAACCACGGTCCCCATGGACCGGGATATTTACGCCTGGCACGAAAAAACCGGAAAGGCGGTAATGGCCTATACCTCGACCTGCGGCGGCTATTTTTCCAAAAAACTCGCGGGAAAGCCGGTTTCTCCCAACGCACAAGCGGTATACGGCGGCGGGACGAACCAAAAGTTTCTGGAAAAGCTTGGGGTTTGGGAAAAGGAACTCCAGGTCAGCGCGGCGGTTCTGGTTTTGGCTTATGTGA
>JAITEW010000121.1 GCA_031281855.1 Treponema sp. | reverse complement strand
TCTTCCGACTCGTATAAACTGATGCCGGCACGGAGGGTGGAAAAGGCGAAATCGGCATTAGAGGTGTTCCCCTGCACCGCCAGGGGTTGTCCGTAAAAGTCAGAGACTCTTTTGACAGGGCTGTCTTCCCGCACCACCAGAGCCAGCTTGTATTCATAATAAAGCCGGGAAAGTAGAAAATCCCTTTCCCGCTCCTCGGTCCAGCCCAGGGTGGGCAGCAAATCCATTTCATGGGCCAGCACTTTTGCCTGGGCCTCGGCATAAGGAACATCAAGAACGGGCTCGAAGCGGAGGCCGGTTTTCGCTCCTATCAGCGCCAGATACTCCGGGGCGATGCCGATGTAATTTCCCTGGTTGTCAAGAAATTCAAAGGGGGCGAATAATGGATCGATGCCGACCCGGATGACAGGGTGTTCCCTGATAAAATTGCGCTCCGCTTCTGTCAGATCCAACGAGGAGCTTTGAGCAAAGGTTCCCGCCGGCAGGATTATCAGCAGGAACAGGGCAGCGGGCAGGCACATCGACGGCTTGCCGCGTTTTCCACCACCGCCGCGCTCCAGGACGCTTCTGTTTTTCCCGGTAAAAAGAGCCTGTTGGAGCGTTTCACGGACAAATATGCTGCGATTCATCACGAGCCATCCCCATTGCTTTACCATTGTTTAGAATATAGCGTTCGCCTCCTGGAAACGCATGGAAGCCGAAAGAAACACGCCCTGAAGATCCGGATCAAACTGGGAGCCGCACCCGTCAAGAATGATCTGCACCGCCTGTTCCGGGGGAAAGGCCTTTTTATAGGGCCGGTCCGAAATCAGCGCGTCGTAGACATCCACAAAGGCCATAAGCCGTCCCTGGAGGGGAATATTAGTGCCAACTAACCCCCGGGGATACCCCGAACCGTCCCATTTTTCATGGTGCGTGCCCGCCATTATCCTCGCATGGGTAAGAAACATACTCTCCCTGGTGTTCTGCTGTATCTTTTCGATAACCGTCTCGCCGAAGATCGTATGTTTTTTCATCTCCTCAAATTCCTCCTTTGTCAGCGGCCCCGGTTTGAGCAACACGCTGTCCTTGATGCCGATTTTTCCCACATCGTGGAGTTTGGAAGACTGCAGGAACAAATCAATATTCCAGGTGTCCAGAATATCCCGGTAAATCCCCTCTTTCCGCATCTCATCCAGCAGAAGGCGCAGGAACCGTTCGGTCCGCTCTATATGCCCCCCGGTAACATCGTCCCGGTATTCCACCAGGTTTGCCATCGTAATGAGCACCGCGTTCTGCAGTTCCAGAATCTCTCCGGTTTTCTCCTCCACCAGATGCTGCAGATTCTCGTTCAGATTTTTCAATTCCGCCTTTTGGGACTCCAGCAGCAGATGCACCTCCACCCGCTTCAAAAGAAGCTGGGGAGAAAAGGGCTTGGAAACATAATCCACCGCCCCCAGGCTGAACCCTTCCAGTTCGCTTACTGCGTCCGTTTTGGACGTAAGAAAAACAACCGGAATATCCGCCGTCCTGGGATTCTTTTTAAGAATGCCGATGGCTTCATACCCGCTCATTTCCGGCATCACCACATCGAGGAGGATCATATCGGGAACCGTCTGCTCAAGAAGCTGAAACAATTTTTGAGCGCTCGGAACGGTAAAGACACTGTACCGTTCCATGAGGGTGTTTCTGGCCAGTTTCAAGTTCACCGGATTATCGTCCACCAGAACAATCTTTTTCTTATCATTCGGCATAAGCGCCTCTCCCTAACCTATAGGAAAATAGTATCATTTTTTCGGGTTTTTGACAAGCAAAAGCGGACCGTTGAGCGTTGTCTTAGCGGCCGGCGCCCAGAATTTCTTCGAGCCGGTCGTGCATGATTTCGTAGTCGAAATTTTCCGCCTGCTCTCTGAGCCAGAAGATGAAATCCCCGTCCTGTGCATACCGGTACTGTTCCAGTTCTCCCAGAACTTCCTCGGTTATGCTGGAGTTAAACTCGCCGGTGGCGCCGGACAAACGGGCCAACAGTTCCCGGTCGGGTTCGCTCCGCAACTCCTTCTCCACAACCGGCAGGCTTGCATCCCATTCCTCAAGCATCGCTTGCAGCCGTTCCGTTACTGCCTGGGCCTGCCGCTTGAGTTCTCCATGCCGGGACCTTACCAGCGCTTCCTGCCCGTCTTTGGCGGCGAATTCCAGTTCCTTTGCCAGGGCGGCGGCTTCGGCGGCGCAAATGGCGCTGCAGGTGCCCTTGAGGCCGTGAACCTCGACGGCGTAGTCCGACAGGGACGTTTCCAGATGGGCGTCCATCCTTTCAAGCAGCGGCGGTGTGTGGGCCACAAAGGATTTGAGGATAGGCATGAGCGCGGCGCCTGAATTGCCGTAGAGGGTCAGGGCCGCGGCAAAGTCAACGCCTTCCAGGGGATGTTCCAGGAGCCAGCGGTTTTCGGCGCCCTCCGGACCGTCCTTGCCGCCGGGCCCCGGGGATTCCTCCCGCTGCTGGGCCTGGGTTTCCGCTTCCTGCAGGGTTTCCGCGTTTTGGGTATCCCTGACCCACCGGTTAAGGACCACGTCGAGCCGCTTAATGTCGACGGGTTTGGCGATAAAATCGTTAAAGCCG
>JAITEW010000071.1 GCA_031281855.1 Treponema sp. | reverse complement strand
TGTGGTGGTATAGGTTGAGGGCACCCAGGGTGTTTTGCCGTAGCGCAGGGTCATCCAGAACGAAAGCCCCTGCCACTGCATGCCGCGGCTTAAAACCCCGTCGCAGCCGCCTATGGCGTAATCGGCTGAAAAAAGCAGCTTCGGCCCCAGGGTGTTGGCTGTCGCTGGGACCAGCGTTGTCCGGGACTTGAAGCTTGTGAGCGCGTTTTGCTCTACCGTCAGGGGGTGGAGCTTCGCGCCAAGGCGGTAGGGGACCGCCAGCCATTCGGCTTCGGTCCTGAACTCGGCCGCGAAGGTGGGTTCCCAAAAGGCGATGTGGCACATGCGGCCTATGCCGTATACGAGAATGAGTTTCCCGCCGGCTTTCCGGATGGCGCTTATTTTTTCCTCGTATGCAGGGAGATTTTCCTTTGTAGCGAAATTCCGCTGGTTTTTCGGCACAGGCCGTTTGATGTAATCGAAAAACTGGGTTGTCATGGCGTACTCGAAACTCGCCGGATCGCCGCCTCCGATGGTATTACCCCCGGCGTCGGCGTATTCATCCATGTTGAAGGTTGTTACATGGGAACACCCGGCGCCCCATTCGTTGAGGAAATAGGCCGTCCATTTGTACATGCCCATGGGTCCTGCCGGGAGGATGAGGGCAAGGGGCTGCCCCTTTTCCCCTGTTTCTTTTATTTTGAGAGCGATTTCGTGGCCCATTTTGACTTCAAATTCGTTGAGATCGCTGCACAGTACAGGCGTGTAGTCCTTATTCCAGCCCGGCTGCCTGTCAAGGACGGACTCGGGCGTACCTACGCATTTATCAATTTTGTCAAAATCCCACCCTGAGGGATAAAAATTTTCCAGTAAGGTTCCCTGTTTGGTGTCCTGAAAGTTGACCATGCCGCGCTCCTTTGAACCGCCTTTGTACAAGACAGACCTGTTTGTTTGTCTATCGAACAAATTATAAGCCTAAATTTTTTTGCTGTCAATGGTTTTTTTAAGAAAACAGCTAAGAAATAGTTAGGAAATAATTAATGTCTGTCCATAATGTAGACACATTATGGACAGACTACCTTAAAATTAAGGGAACCTCCGGTTGGGTTTCCGGAGGTTTTCAGCTTAACTCCGGGACGCGCCCTTGTCTTTAAGCTCAAGCAGGAGCCGGCCGATTTCAAAGATATGGCGGGCGGCTTCCACCCTGAAGGCGTCGGGGAATTTTTCCATGTTCAGGACTTCAAAAGTCAAATCGCCGGTATAACCTGTTTCGGCGAGGACAGGCATCAGGACAGCCCAGTTTACCGTTCCGTAGAAGGGCGGCAGGTGGTCGTCTTCCCAGCCGCGGTTGTCATCTACATGCAGGGCTTTGAGGCGTTTCCCGATGGTTCTGAGAGCAAGGGCCTGATCCAGTTTGTTCATATTGGCATGGCCGAAGTCCCAGCAAATTCCCGCTGCAGGATCATTCAGGGCGTCTACCAGTTCGCAAAGCTCGTACTCCGTGGCGCAGTACATGCGGAACCATTTGCTCTTAGGCCAGCAGCCCATATTCTCAATAGCGATGCCGATGTTGTTCTTCCTGGCTGCTTCGATCTTAGGCTTGAAATACTCCACATTCCGCTCAAGATGCTCCTTTAACGACCAGTTCCTGTCCGACAGGGAACCGGGATGCATGACTCCCCAGGAAGCGCCCAGAATTCCGGATGCGGTTATGGCACGCCTGGTCATCTCCTCGGCGTGTTCGAATTCCTGGCCCGTAAGTTCAAGCTGCGGGTAAAAAGGGATATGGGTTTGGCTAAAAGCAACGCCTAGGGAATCCCCCAGTTCGCGCAGCTCCCTGGTCCTCTGTTCCCAATCGGGCATGCTGAGAAAATAACCCTTGTACTCCAGAGCGGCGCACAAGTTAACGTCTATAACCCGGAAACCGGCGTCATAGGCATTGCGGAGCGTTTCCTCAACAGTAAGGAAAGAACCATCGTATTTTGGATTGAACAATCCGAGAGATGTGGCTATCCGCATTTTATTCCCCCAATAAGCTTTTATATATAGCTGCTCCGCAGCCTTGCGCTAAACTTGACCCGCATAAGCCCTGACAACTCCGGGAGCGGTGAAAACCCCGGGAAAAACGCTTGTAGAATCCAACTACGCTATAAAAGACTTGACGCCAGCGTCAAGTCTACCCCCTCGCCTCCCCCGCAAAACCGGCGCTCTTAGTTACATTACCCCCGCCTGCGATAAACGCGCCAGCCGGACCCTGATGGGACCCCCCCGGGCAGGCGCACGGCGTCATACCAGTAAAGGCGACGCCGGGGCGTCCGTAAAAGAAGGCGACGACCGTCTAGCGTGTCCGGGGGGCCCATCAGGGTCCGGCTGGCGGATTTAGCGCAACACCAATTGACCGAAAAACTCAGGCCTGTGGTAATCGGGCTTTTCGGTGTCCACGTGGTTCCAGACGAGGTAATGGGGCGTTTTTGTTTCGTCACCGCATTTGTAGAAGTTGGCGGTAATGGTCCGGCCTTTTTCGAGGCTGAAACCGGGGCAGTACAGGGTTATAAAAGAAACGGGAACCGCGAACTCGACGCCCCAGAAACTGCCTGAGGCAAAAGGTTTAACCGAAAAGAACTGGCGGTAATCTTTGACAAGCTGCCGTATCGAAAGGTTCCTGTCTGTACCAAAGCCCAGGTAGAGCGTGCCCTTGGGATTGAATTCAAAATTAAAATAACGCCCATCTGCCAGGGGGCTGAAAAAAAATTCCAGGCAGCTGTCCAGGCACACCATGTCCGTGTCGCCGGAAAAGCGGGCCAGGGGGTCCTGTTCGCAGGCCGCAAGCCGCACGTGTAAGGCCCTGTTATCGTGGCATACCTGGGCGAAGACTTCCATGGAAAGGGGAAATTCCTTCCAGGGCCTTATGTCCAGAGGCAGCTTTTCAATTGAATCCCAGCCGGGAATTCCCGTAACCCGCGGTATCGTTCCGTTTTTCATTATTCTTCCTTATAGTTTAATAACAATGTTCACCAGTTTGTCAGGTACAGTGATAACTTTTACCACTTCGCGTCCTTCTGTCCACTTGAGGACACCCGGCAGGGCCAGGGCGGTTTTTTCGAGTTCTCCCTTGGGCGTCCCCGGAGGGGCGCTGAACTTGTCCCGGATCTTGCCGTTTACCTGGACCACGACAGTGGCCTCCCTGCCGGCAGTGAGGCTTTCGTCGTATTGAGGCCACGGGGTTTTGGAAACCGAGCCGGCGTGCCCCAGCTTTTCCCAGAGTTCTTCCCCCAGATGCGGGGCGTATGCCGAAAGCATGATAACCAGGGGTTCCCAGAGCGAGCGGGGGACTTCGTTCAGCTTCGCCAGCTCGTTGGAGTAGATCATCATCTGGCTGATGGCGGTGTTGAAGTTGAGCGCCGCCGTGTCGCCGCTCACTTTTTTGACGGTCTTGTGGAGGAGCCTGACCAGTTCGTCGTTTTGAGGCGCCGCGGCGGTAAGGGATTTTTCGCCAATCGTCCACAGGCGTTCCAGGAAACGGGACACGCCGACGAGGCCCGCTGTGCTCCAGGGTTTGCTTACCTCAAGGGGGCCCATGAACATTTCGTAGACCCTGAGGGAATCGGCGCCGTAGTCCCGGACTATCTCGTCGGGGTTGATGATATTTTTGAGACTCTTTGACATCTTGGCGATGACTTCCGTTACTTCCTCGCCTGTCGCTTTTTCGACAAAGCGTCCGTCAGCCTGTTTCCCTACCTCATCCGTAGGGACCAGGGTCTTGTCCTTCCGCTGATAGGCGAAGCTGGTGATCATCCCCTGGTTCACAAGGCGCATGAAAGGTTCTTTGCTGTTCACCAGGCCGGCGTCGTAGAGGACCTTGTGCCAGAAGCGGCTGTACAGGAGGTGGAGCACCGCGTGTTCCACGCCGCCGACGTAAAGGTTTACCGGCGCCCAGTATTCCTGCTTGTCCCTGGCGGCAAAGGCATTGGCGTTATGGGGATCGATGTAGCGGAGGTAGTACCAGCAGGAACCGGCCCACTGGGGCATGGTGTTGGTTTCCCGCTTCGCGGAGCCGCCGCATTTGGGACAGAGAGTGTTTACCCATTCGGAAATAGCCGCCAAAGGGGATTCGCCGGTGCCTGTAGGGGCGTAGGACTGCACGTCCGGAAGCTTCAGGGGAAGGGAACTTTCCGGCAGGGGCACGGTGCCGCACTGATCGCAGTGCACCAGCGGTATAGGTTCCCCCCAGTAGCGCTGGCGGCTGAAGATCCAGTCCCGGAGTTTGTAGTTCACCGCCTTTTTACCAAAGCCCTGTTCTTCCACCCACGCGGTAACTTTCGCCTTTGCTTCCGCTGTCGGGAGGCCGCTGAACTGCCCGGAGTTCACCGACCAGCCGTCGGCCGCGGTACATTCAGAAATGTCTTCGACATTTCTGTTGGAGAATCCTTCGGATTCTC
>JAITEW010000061.1 GCA_031281855.1 Treponema sp. | reverse complement strand
AATCTATGGCTGAAATCGCTGACGAACGACTTGGAAAGCGGCGCTGCAAGCGTTATACTGGAAGCTGGGAAGGATGCGGCCCGGGAGGCGCCTTTGAGCGCCTATTTGGACGTGCTGCTACGGGCGAATCCGCGGGCATTTTTGGAGGCATGGACTATGGCAAACAGTACGGCAACATTTGAGGAAGTGTTTACGGAAGCGGGGATAATTCCCCAATGGATTGAACGGGGCATTGAACAAGGTATCGAACGGGGCATTGAACAAGGTATTGAACAGGGCGAAGAAAAGAAAGCCCTTGCGATAGCGCGAAATCTTCTGGCAAGGGGATGGGCTGCGGAAGATGTCGCTGAAACGACGGATCTGCCTATTGAAAAAGTTCGTGCCCTTGCAATCACGCCGCTTACGGGTCAAGTTTAGCTTTCATCCTTGTTTTTATCGTGGATTTTCTCAAAGTCCTTATTGATTTCTATAAATACATCCACCAGGAAGGGATCAAAGTGGCTGTTTTTCCCTTCGAGCATCTTTTGGACCGCCACTTCGTGGCTCAATGCGGGTTTGTAGCTCCGCTCCATACGGAGGGCGTCGTACACATCCGCAATGGTGGTTATCCTGGCGGCAAGGGGGATCATCTCGCCGGAAAGCTGGTAGGGATACCCCGCGCCGTCCCAGCGTTCGTGATGGGAAAGGGCGATTTCCTTGGCCATAGGATTGGGGTAGGTGGAAAGGATAAAGGCGCCGTTTTTGGTATGCTCCCGCATCACCGTCCATTCCCAGTCCGAAAGGGGCCCTTCTTTGTTGAGTATATCGTCCGGGGTGCCGATCTTGCCCACGTCGTGCATAGAAGCCAAAAAGCCGATATTGTCGATAAAATCCGCGTCAATGCGGTTGTACTTGGGATTCTTGCTTCTGAAGAGTTCTTCCGACATGCGCTTGGCGTAATAATTGACCCTGACTATGTGTTTTCCCGTATCGTTATCTTTGAGCTTCGACGCTTCAAGGAGGCTCATGAAGACCGATCTGAGGAGGCGTTTGTTTTCTTCCGTTACGTCGTCGAACATGACCACGAATTCGGCAGGTTCCTCGTAGTTCAGTTCAGCCGGAAAGATATAGACCTTTGTCTGGACAGTGGTCACATTGCGGGATTTGATCCTGGCTTCGCCTTTCCATGAATAGCCGTTGCTGCCGTCCAGTATGGTTTCCCTCATCTTGCGTATATCTTCCAGATCAAAGGCCCTGTTGAATACATCGATAAAATAATTGCCCGCAAGTTCAAAAAACCCGGTAAAAAGATTCTCGCACGCCTCATTGGCGCAAAGGATTTTAAGTTTTTTATCAATGAAAAGGACAGGAAACACGCTGGTCATGAAGGGGCTGGATTTACCCAGTATGAACGAGGAGCCGCCTTCTTCGTCTTCTTCGACAACTTCATCGTCAATATCTAAAACCTCAAGAGGCTCTAAATCTTCATCGAGTATTTCAGGTTCTTTATCCAAATCCGCCATTACATTCCAACTTTTATCTAAGGATGTAAGCTCAATTCAGCGTCGCTTTTACGCAAATAGAGCGGTCCGGAGCACTCATCTTCCTTATAGTCCAGTATAGTATTTTTTCTCAGTTTATCCAATAATTCGAAAGCCCTTCCTCTTTTGAATGAAGGATCCACCGCCAGGCCCCGCGGGTCCGGCATCTGCGAAAAGAGCAATTCAGCCCCAGGGCCGGTCAGGATCACTTTTTCTTCCTTCCCGGTACGAAACGTTTCCAGCATTCCGGAAATTACCTCGGGTGAAGCGTCCAGGTAATCTCCAAGCCTTTGCCTTTCGCGGTAAAAAGCGGCGAAAAAGCAGCCTTTTTTCGCGTCCAGAGAAGGCAGTACCAGACCGGGCCAGGCCGAATGGGGGTAGGCCATGCAGTCCAGGGTAGGGACCGCCGCCAGGGGTATGCCCAGGGCCAGCGAAAGGCCTTTCGCCGCAGCGTAGCCTATCCGCAGGCCCGTAAAAGATCCCGGCCCCTTCATGCAGGCCGCAGCTTCCAGATCCCTGGGTTTCATCCCTGCTGATTTGAACAGCGTATCAATCAGGCCCACCAGGAGTTCCGAATGACGGGAACCGGCGTCAATTTCAATATACCGTACTCCGTCAGGAGAAGAAAGGGCTGCCGAAAGGACAGGGCCTGAAGTATCAAGGGCCAGTATATTCAAGGGAACCCCCTGCTTATGCGGATAAGCCGTTCTTCTCCGGTTATTTCGATTTCCGCAGTCAGCGCGTCGGAAGGCAGGGACCCGGCGATACGCTCGCTCCATTCCACTACAGAAATCCCCTCTTCTCCCAGGTATTCTTCGCCTCCAAGTGAGGAAAAATCCTCGTCCCCGTTCAGCCTGTAAGCGTCGATGTGGAAAAAGGGAATCGCAGCGCTTCTGTCCTCAGGATCCCTGGCTTCGTATTCCGAAACAATCGTATACGTAGGGCTGGTTATTTCTTCAGCAACCCCTAAACCCCGGGCAATTCCCTTGGTAAAGCAGGTTTTCCCGGCCCCAAGGGGTCCTTTTAGGGCGACGACGCTTCCTTTTTTGAGATACAAAGCGAGATGTTCCCCTGCGTTTACGGTTTCTTCAGGAGAAGCGCTGGAAATAACAAAGGGTAATTCAACCAGGGAGTTTCCCTGTTGAGTCCAAAGTGCTGATGTAATTTTTTAATTCCTTTTGAAGAGGCACCAGAGGATAATCAACCTGTTCGCGCAGGGTAACGTTTATTTCCGTATCTCCTGTGGGTTTATGTTCAATCTGAAATTCAAGGGATACTTCACGGGGTTTGTTGATCAGCTCAAGCACAGCGGTGCCCGAATAGAGCCGCCTATAGTAAATGGGAACATCCTTTCTGACAATATCCCTGATCTCAAGTATCTTCATTAATTGTCGCCTGCCAAACGAGGCTGTTCCAAAACTTCAGTTTTTGAAACAAACCCAGACTACTTTAGTATAGGCAATTTTAAAAAGAGGAACAAGGGCTTTAAAATTTTTTGCGGCAAAGTTAATAACCAGCCGGGCTGCCGGACAACTCCGTTACTCGTTATCGTAGCCGAAAACCAGGGCGCTGATATTGTTAAAAGCCCGGCGCGGCACTTTGAGGAACTTGATGTGAATAATGGTGCCTACCGTACCGGAACGGTTGGATCGCAGCACCTGTCCCAGGACCGATATCATGGAGTCGTCGCTGTAATCGATGTCTATTTTAAGCCGCGATCCCACCTGCACCGGCGCGGAGGTCTTGATGGAACAGCCGCCGATGGATATATCCAGTATGGTACCTATAAACCGCCTGGTGTCCACCATCAGCTTTGGAGTTTTTTTCCGCCCTGCCTTTACGGTATCCACAAAAACAAAATAGAAAGCGCAGCCCGCGGCGACCTGTTTGCGCCGGTACCGCCGCTGCGCCAGGGCCTTGGCCTTCCCTGAATGGGCAAGCTGGAGGCCCGGGCCTTGAGGGGTATCCAGGGTTCCCAGGACCCTTGAGTCAAAGGCAAAGCCCTTTGAGGACTTGGTAAAGAACGAGAGGGTCACCCTGGTCCCCTTGGTAAGCCGTATGGGGCTTCCCAGGGCATTCCGGGGCATATCGACAACAACGCTGTCCCCTTTGGCCGAGATTACCCGCACCGGGTAGCTGTCCTTGCCGGTAGAAAGCACTGCTGCGGCGTTTTCCGACAACTGGCTTGTGGATACCGCGCCGTCATCCACAGGAGCCGCTTCTATGACGTTTCTGAGGGAAAAGAGCCTTGACAGGCGCTGCTGGGCATCTTCTTCGGTTTCGGCGCTTCGTTCTATGACCTTGTAGGCCCGTTTGAAATGCCGGTCCAAAAGGGCAGGGTTGCGCATTACCCGTTCCGGATCGCCTACGCCGTTGTTCCTGAAAACAAATTCCAGAAGATGGGTCTGGTCCTTGTCCAGGCCGTAATTCGAGGCAATACGGCGGAGGGTAAACGCGTTAAAGCGCCTGGGGCTGACCTGGGAAGATTGGCCTTTGCCTACCCCTGGGGCGTTGATTCTGGTACGGACAAGATGGGTAACTATGGAAATGAGGACGATGGCCCCAACTCCGATAAGGAGGATCATTGCCTGTACAGGATCATCATCCTTGAAATATTTTACATCGTCCTGAAGGAGAAATAAGTGCGTTCTCCAGATTATTCCATTCATACCTTTCTACAATCCCCTCTCTCTTATAGCCTTTATCGCATTTGAAAACAAGATGATTTCAGGGCGTCGAAACCGCAGAGCGTTCTTTCAATGCCGAATAGAACTGTATGAGCCTGGGAGCCATCTCGTATTCCGCCAAATCGCCTATCAGTACAGAATCGCGGTTTTCATACGCCGCGGTAAGTTCTTTCAACGCAGCGTTGAAATCGTCCATGAATTCCCTGACATGAAGGCCGTTAACCGTGAAATCTTCCGCCCCCTGCCGGGACAGCCTGAGGATAAAGAGGATGCGGAAGAGTTTTTCCCCTATACGCGAAAAAAGCTGCATAGTCTCGGCGGCTCTGGCGTCTTTGCCGGTCTGTATATCCAGAGGCAGATCTTCCATCCGGGCCGCTATTTCCGAAACAAGGCCTTCGATTGCGGCGGTTTCCCCTGCCGGGTCCCCCAGTTCCCTGAGCCTTTCCTCAGCAAGAACCCCCAGGGCCCCGGGAGCCAGGCCTTCGCCCTGAAAAGTGCGCGCCGCAAAGGCCGCCATATCAGGGATCCGGTCCGCCAGAAACGCCGCTGCGGGGCTGCTTTCCCAATAAGCGTATATCCCGCTCCGGTCTTCAAACGACGCTGAAGCGTAAAGATTGCAGGTTTCCCTCAGAACGCCCAGGGCCTCAGCCGCCAGTTCCTGCCAGGAGCTGATCCGGATGTCCAGGGTTTTTAGGCCCTTGAGCTCCAGGCCGAAAACGCCGTCTAGTTCCCGGGCGCTTATCATTTTACCGTCAATAAGAAGCCCGCTCAGGCGGTTCCCTGAACCGGCGAGCCACTGTTCCATACCAGCGAGCACATCGCCTATAGTTTTTTCATTTTCCAGCGTAATATCCGCAGGGCTGCTGTTTATCAGAATTTCCATAAACTAACGAACCTACCTGTTATTGTTGTAGCTGTTTTGCCGGCTAAAGTTGTCAAAAGACGTTGACATCTGTTCCATCTGGTTATACGCGCTTTCCATCTGGCTGTACTGCATCTTGAGATCCGCTTCTTTTCTGGCAAGCTGCCGGTCCAGGGTGTCGATGCGCCGCTTGTCCTGGGAAATACGGCTGTCAACGTTTCCTGTTTTAAGGGAAATAAGGCCCCCTGTTTCCACATAAGGCTTGGTCATGGCATCCATGTTAACAGCAACGCCGGTGTCGGCCAAAAGATCGCCGTCGGTGTCTGAGCCAAAAAGCTCCTTTATAGCCGGAAGCTTGGAGGCGATAGCCGCGTCCAGGGCTTTTTCGTCGATTTCCAGATACCCTCTAAGGCGGGAAGCGTCGTAACCTGAAGCGGCGCCGCTCCTGCGCACATCGGTGCCGATCCCTATCTGGGCAAGGAGGGCCAGGTTCCTTTCCTCGGAAGTAGGGTAGGAGGCCGTAGCGGTCCGCTGGAGGGTGCTTCGGAACTGGCCCAGAGTAGAATCGGCCTGGAAAGCCCCCAGGCGGCTGCGGTACTCGGTTTTTTCGTCATCTGTCAGGTAGGTCAGTTCCTCGATAACCTGGTTGTCGGTTCTGGTGAGGATGTTGATTTCCGCCATAAGCCGGTTGTAATTGCCCACCATGGAAATGATAGCGTCTTTGACCCCCTGGCGGTCAGGCTCCACCCCCAGTTTAACCGGCTTTTCAGTAGCCGTTCTGACCGTCAGGGCAACCCCCGGGATAAGGTCGTCAATGCTGTTGGAAGAGCGGCGGATTTCTATCCCTTCCATAGACAGAATGGCGTCCTGGGCTGTGGAAACCGCGTTCAGGGGTTTTACGCCGCCTATGGTGGAAGGATCGTAAACCTGGATATTCCTGACAGACACATCCCTGTGGGTGTTCTTATTGACAAAATCGATAGAAACAAGGGTTTTCCCCGGAGCCGTTTCGTCCAGCCTGTACGTGCGGGAGTTAAAAGCCGAAGAATCCCCTACAGGAGAAAGGGGGACCGATGTCCCGTCCGAGAAGCTCAGGGAGATAACCCCCATATCGTCCACCCGCTTGGGGGGTTCCGGAGGCGTCCAGACCGGGAGTTCAACCAGGGAAGCGTCGTTTTCGATAACAATGCCCCCATAAGACACGGACCCGGCTCCGGGGATTGCGGGGCCCTGGGGAGGCTGCGGCGGGACCCAGGCTTCAGTGGGCCGCACGGCAGTGGAAGTTTCGAATTTCAATACCATCGACGAAGAAGGAACGCCGGGATTCACAGGAACAGAGGTTTTTTCCCCTGCTTTTACCGTAAGGACCCCTTCTCCTATTTCCCTTTTCGAATCGAAGGCGGGCTCTACCATGCCAATCTGCTGCCCCAGCTTTTCGGCGGCTCCGGAAAAACCCAGGCGGTTTTCTTCTCCCGTGATTTTAGCTTCGATAAGGAGGGATTTGGAACCGGGTTTTACCGTGATAAGGCTTGCCTGCAATCTGTCCTGCCCCCGGCGGTTCAGGGCTTCCGTGAATTCCCGCAGGGTTCCTCCTCTGAAATTGAAGGAGATCCCGCTGGTTCCTACGGTAAAGGTATAGGCCCCGGCTTCTACTTTATAGGTATCGTCCAGGGGGTTTGAAAGAAACCGGTCCGCCTGGGCGGGCTGTTTGATGGTAAAGTACCGTTCCTGTTCCAGCGCTTCCCTGGTAGCGGTCCCGGTAAGGGCCGACTCGTCCGAGGAACTGACAATACGTTCATTAAAGGGATTCTGGAACGAATAGAGCGAACGGGCGCTTTCCCTGAGGGCGTTCATACGGCGCCCTACGTCCTGCCAGTAGGTCTTCTGGGTTTCCAGGCGTTCAATGTCCCGCTCTACCCGGTCCCTGGGAACCCGCTCGACCTTCATGAGATCTTCAACGAGTTTTTCCGTATTGAGCCGGCTTTTGACGCCAGGTACGTAAATATCCGACATACTACCCTTCCCGGACTCCCCTGCAAATCTTCCGGACAGGACCTCGGTTCCGGCTACACTCTTTCGTCGAACAGAAAACCAATGGTCTCCCGGATACGGTCATGGAGCCGCTGCAGCTCTTCAGGCGGAAGTACCTTAATCACCTTATCGGTTTCGCTGTCAATAACTTTAACGATTACTTCCTGGGATTCATGATCCACTACGAATTTAAGCTTCCGGTTAAAGGCAAGGCTAATATGTTCCAAATCCTCGGTAGTAGCCTGTATATCCTGCCGCCTGGTCTCGCCGGGATTGCGCCCCGGCAAGGATGCTTCAAATTTCTCGATAACAGCGGCATTGAATTCCGCATTTATCCGCGCTTGCCGCGCAGACTTTATCTGCGGGAGTTCCTGGGCAACCGTATTCATGCCGTTTCCTGCGGATACAGCCGCTATTTGCATACCCATAGTATACCTCCCTGTATCATACTCATTCCCATCAATCCTTGACGGGATTATCTTCAAAAGAGGACAGGGACCGGCGCGCTGTTCCCTGCCCTGCGCTTAAAAGACGACGTCCAGAGGTCTCTTGAGCGCTCAAAAATCCATTATGATTAACCCAGTAACTGGAGCACCGACTGGGTCCGCACGTTGGCCTGAGCCAGCATAGCGTTCCCTGCCTGGGACAGAATGGAGTCCCTGGTGTAGTTAACCATCTCCGAAGCCATATCCGCATCCCGAATCCGGGATTCAGCGGCCTGAAGATTCTCGGCTGCAATGGCAACGCCTTCGGCGGCCATTTCAAACCGGTTTTGATAAGCGCCCAGATCGGCCCGCTGTTTGGAAACCACCTTTAAAGCGGCGTCCACGGAACCGATTGCCTGGTTGGCCGCTTCAGGGGTGGCGATAGTAAGAACGCCTTCTTCACCCTGAACAGCCTGCAATCCAAGAGCCTGAGCGGTCATGGTGCCGATATAGATCCGTTCGCTCTGGTCCATATTGGCCCCAACCTGAAGCTGCATGATTCTGCCTGTTGCGGAATCCATGGCAAAAGCCCCGGTCAGAAGATTCATACCGTTGAACTGAGCATGGCTCGCGATACGGTTGACTTCATCGACCAACTGGGAAACTTCCACCTGGATCTGCATCCGGTCTTCATCGGTATAAACACCGTTTGCAGACTGAACCGACAGCTCCCGGAGGCGGTGAAGGATGTCCTGAGTTTCCTGCAGATACCCTTCAGTCGCCTGTATGAATGACACGCCGTTTCCAATGTTCCGCTCAGCCTGATTCAAACCCCGGATCTGGCTCCGCATTTTTTCGGAAACAGCAAGTCCGGAAGCGTCATCGCCGGCACGGTTAATCCGTTCGCCGGAACTGAGTTTCTCAATGCTCTTCGCCACATCGCCCTGGGTTACCCCAAGCTGGCGGTTGGCATACAAGGCGCTCATGTTATGGTTAATAATCATATAACCCTCCTTGCGTCAAATGCTTAAGGCCGTCCTTAGCCTTAGCCGTACTACAGGCGGGAAGACCGGGACAGGTACGCGCCGCTGTCCCGGGAGCTTCCTTCTGCGGCACGAAACGCGCCTCAAAAGCCGGCGGATAAGGAGATTCCCCCCCTTATCTGTTACGCTGCTTTTAATAAGCGTTCCGAACCGTCCTGGAGCCGCGGTTGCCCGCGTCCGGCAGGAGGGTGTTTTGTCAAAGAACCCTGGAACGCCGCGGCAAAGCCGTAACGTTCCTCAAATACGCACTGGATAACCAGGGGAAGCCCCTTAAAAAGACTCCCCCTATTACCCTAACCCTAATAATACTACCTTATTGGAGAAGTTGCAACACCGAAGTAGCCCGCTGGTTCGCCTGGGCCAGCATAGCCGTTCCTGCCTGGGACAGAATCTGATCCCTGGTGTACGAAACCATCTGGCTGGCCATGTTGGTATCCCTGATGCGGGACTCTGATGCCTGCATGTTTTCGGCCCCGATGTCCAGACCGACTACGGCGTGTTCCATGCGGTTCTGGTACGCTCCAAGATCCGCGCGCTGTTTGTTAATGATTTTGAGAGCCGCGTCCATGGTACCGATGGCCCGGTTAGCGTCGTCGGGGGTCTCGAGGGTGATGAAGGAATCATCCCCTACATTGCGGATCCCCAGCCCCTTGCTGGTCATAGTGCCGATGAACACCTGTTCCCGCTGATCCATATTGGCGCCGATGTGGAACCACATAGAAGCGGTGGGGATGTTCTGTCCCGTGGCCCGGGAAAAACGCCCTGTGAGCATGTTCATGCCGTTGAATTGGGCATGGCTGGCAATCCGGTCGATTTCGTCCACCAGTTGGGAAACTTCCACCTGGATGTACATGCGGTCCTCGTCGGAATAAATGCCGTTTGCGGCCTGAACCGAGAGTTCCCGTATGCGCTGAACGATGTCCTGGGTTTCCTGGAGATAGCCTTCAGCTACCTGAATGAAAGAGATGCCGTTAGAAGCGTTGGTGGATGCCTGGTTCAGACCCCGGATCTGGCTGCGGAGTTTTTCGGAAACCGCCAGCCCTGAAGCGTCGTCGCCGGCACGGTTGATACGAAGCCCTGAAGAGAGCTTCTCCATCTCTTTGGTAAGGCTATTCTGAGTAACCTTGAGGGACCGATCCGCGAACATAGCGGAAAGGTTGTGGTTGATGATCATAGTCATCCTCCTTGATAATACTCAAGAAAGCATCCTTGCTTTCTTACGGCCTGCCTTTTCCCGCCTGATCAGCCGCGGACATCACAAACGGAAATAGAACATACCAACTCTATTGTCGGAACAAAGAAGGGAGAACTTGAGCGTTTTTTTGAAAAGATCCTTCCGGTCTATCGGCCTGGGTTCAGGGTTCCGTCTTGAATTGAAGCCGCAGCCAGTTCAAACAGAGGCCGAACCACTGGGCCGCGTGCGGGTTGACGTTGAGCGGGTCTCCTGCTTCGGTTTCGCGGTTAGCCAGGGAAAGGCCGTGCCGCCCTTCAGGGAAGATGTGCATCTCCAGGGGGATTCCCGCGCGCCTGCAGGCTTTTGCAAGGAGAAAGCTGTTTTCCACCGGCACGGCGTCGTCAGTGTAGGTATGCCAGAGGAAAACCGGGGGCCCTTTTTCAAGCTGGTTTTCAAGGGAAAGGAGTTCAAGGAGAGCCGGGTCCGGGTTCTCTCCCAAAAGGGCGGTAAAGGAACCCCTGTGGGCTCTATCCCCTGAACTTATCACCGGGTAACAGAGCATAAGGGCGTCCGCCCGGGCAAGGGAACTGGTAATCCCGGGGGAAACGGCAAAATCCCGGTTATAGAAGATCGTTTCCGAAAGCGCCAGGTGGCCTCCTGCGGAAAAACCCATCATACCGATCCGGGAAGGATCGAGGCTCCATTCCCCGGCGCGGCTGCGGATAATGGTAAAAGCCCTGGCGCAGTCCAGAATAGGGACCGGGTGGCGTCTGGGCGCGCAGCTATACCAGAGCACAAAGGCGTGGAAACCGGCGGCGTTAAAGCGGAGCGCCAGGGCTTCAGCTTCCCTTGGGGAGCACTGAACATAGCCGGAACCCGGCAGCACGAGAACCGCCGGCCTGGGAGCATCGCTCTTCAGAATATAAACGTCCAGGGACGGCCTGAATCCGTCATTGAGTTCTCCAGGATAGCTAAAGCCTTCCCATAAATCCATAGTGAATGTTTTCATAAAAACCTCTCTTTGCCGTAATCCGGTACTAATCCGGTGTACTAACGGACAAAATGTAGTATACTGTATTTTATAGAATGATTTTATAGAGGAAAAGAGGAAAGTATATGCAAATCGGAGTCAGTTCGTACAGTTTTAGCAAACTTTTCAAGCAAGGAGCCTACACCCTTTTTGACGCAGTCGAATATGCCGGGAAGACAGGTTTTGACGCTATTGAATTTACCGACCTTGCCCCCCAGGAGGGTAGAGGCGCCGCCGATCTGGCCAGGGACCTTGGCGCCGCATGTAAAACAGCGGGGCTGGATGTTGCCTGCTACGCTGTAGGCGCAGATTTTCTGTACGGTTCCGGCAGGGACATGAAGAAGGAAACGGAACGGATAAAAGGATGCGTTGACATAGCCAGGCTCCTGGGCGCTTCCCGGATGAGGCACGATTCAACCTGGAGCCTGAAGGACGCTTTTTACGGCCGTACCTGGAAGGACGCGGTAAAAGCCATTGCCCCGGCTATACGGGAGGTAACCGAATACGCAGAGGGCTTTAATATCAAGACCATGACTGAAAACCACGGCTATTTTTTTCAGGATAGTTACCGCATGGAGGAACTGGTCCTCGCTGTGGATCATCCCAATTACGGGCTTCTTGTGGACATAGGAAACTTTATGTGCGCCGACGAAACCAGCGTCACCGCCCTGGCGCGGGTTATGCCCTATGCCTTCCATGTCCACGCCAAGGATTTCCTCTGGAAAAGCGGAACCGAGCCAAAGCCAGATGATTCCTGGTTCCCTACCAGGGCAGGGAACCACCTGAGAGGCACCATCCTGGGACATGGGGTCGTTTCAGTCTCCCAGTGCCTCAGGTACATCAAAAATTCCGGGTACCAGGGGGCAGTTTCCCTGGAATTCGAAGGTTCCGAAGAGCCCCTGGAAGCCATATCCAGGGGTTATGAATTCCTCAGCGCCTGGCGCTGAGAAGCAGGCTCTTCCATCTCCATTCAAGGGGACCCTGGCGGGTTCTTTCTTCCAGGATCCTGCGGGCCAGGGCAAAATCCTCTTCCCCCAGTTCCTGGGCGATAAAGCCCCCCCAGGGCGATTTTTCCTTGTCAAACCAAAGGGAAAGATCCCGCGCCGAAAGGAGCCGTTCTTCCTTCTGATCCAAAAGCAGCGCGCGGGTAACAAAACCGGCGCCGCTAAAGCATTTTTCCAGAATTCCGGCGTCCCAGGCCAGGCGGCTGCTTTCATCCTGCTGGGAGTCAAAAAACAAGCGTTCCGCCGCGGCCAGTTTATCCGTCAGCGCAGCAGGGGCGGAACATTCATCTTTGAGGATACGGGAAATCCGTTCGCCCAGCCTTGGAGGGGACTGGAGGATCGAGAGGTCCCCATTGGGAGCCAGGAGTTCAAAAGCCCCCCTGGCAAAAGCGGAAAAAACCCCGGTTCCTGAAGCGGCCCTGCGCCAGGGTTCCCTGGCGAGGATATGGTCAAAAGTTTTGCACGAAAAAAGCGCTTCCGCAGTCTCTGTATCCGGAAGGGTCCCTGCGGGGCATACCCCGATAAGGGGCTGTTCGGTTTCCTCCAGCGCGGCGCCGAATCGAAGCAGCGCTTCCCGGGCGGTTTCCGTATCCACCACAGCGGCGGCAAGGCCTTCCGGGACCCGGCGCAGGCTTTCCCAGAGAAGGAGGCCGTCGTTTGCCGCCGCTATAAGGATGCGGTCATGCCGGGCTATGTTACAGGGTTCAAGGATGCGGTCCCGGTCGGATAAAAGCAGGGCGCTGCGGCCCGACTCCAGCCGTTTGAACCAGCCCTCTTTGCCTTTAGACGCCGCCGACCAGGTTAGGACTTCCCCATCTGCGGCTGAAGCGGCGTTTTCGCCTGAAAGCCCCTCCCCATGGGCGTCGCCTAACACAACCGCGCCCTGGATTTCCCGTTTCCGCAGAACCTCGTCCCTGATGCCGCCTTCGTAGCCTACTGAGGAAGGGACGTAGAAAGTCTTGCCCTTGAGGGCCGTAGGCAGGTACTGCTGCGCCGCCCAGTGATCCCTGTAGGCATGGGGATAGATATAGCCTTCACCGTGGCCGAAACTTTCGGCATCCCTGCTCGCGTCCCTGAGGTTGTTAGGGACTTCGGCGTCCTCTTTGTCCACCTCCGCCAGGGCGTCGAAGAAGGCCATAGTGGTGTTGGATTTAGGCGCTGTAGCCAGGTAGAGGCAGGCCAGGGAAAGGGCGAAATTGCCTTCAGGGAAGCCGATGCGGTCAAAAGCCTCGGCGCAGGCTATCACTTCCCGGATGGCGTTGGGGTCCGCTAAGCCTACGTCCTCCATAGACAGGATGATCATACGCCGGAAAATAAAGGACGGGTCCTCTCCGGCACGGACCATCTTGGCCAGCCAGTAAAGCGCCGCGTCAGGATCGCTGCCCCTGACGCTCTTGATAAAAGCCGATATAGTGTCGAAGTGATAATCCCCGTCCCGGTCGTAGAGCACCGCCCGGCGCTGTATGCTTTCCTCTGCGGCTTCAAAGCTGATCTTTATTTCAACCCCTTCAGGGGGGGGCCAGCCGGTTCCGGCGCTGGTCTCAACTGCCAGTTCCAGGGCGTTAAGGAGGCTCCGAGCGTCGCCTCCGGCTACTTCCACCAGGTGTTCCAGGGCCCCTTCTTCGAAAACAACCTTCCATTTACCGTAGCCCCGTTCCCTGTCAGCCAGGGCCGAACGGGCGGCTTTCATGAGGTCCTCAGAACCTAATGGCCTGAGCTGGAAGATACGGCTCCGGCTTACCAGGGCGCGGTTGACTTCGAAAAAGGGGTTCTCCGTAGTAGCCCCGATGAGGATCACCGTACCGTTTTCCACCCACGGAAGAAGGGCGTCCTGCTGGGCCTTGTTCCAGCGGTGCACT
>JAITEW010000048.1 GCA_031281855.1 Treponema sp. | reverse complement strand
AGGTCTTCCATTGAGTAGTAATCGATCACAATCGAGCCCTTGTTGAGATCACCGTTGATTGCGACTTTGGTGCCCAGGCGGGTGATGAACTTTTCTTCCATAGCGTCCAGCTCCGGGGCCCGGCTGGGCCTCTCCCTGGGCTGCGCGGTTTTTTTGGCCTCCCCGGATATGACGGCTGCGCGGCGTTCGGCTTCCCTGACAGAGAGGTTTTTTTTCAGGATTTCCCGGAAAAGGAGATCCTGTCCTTTGGCGCCTGGGATTGAAAGGATAGCCCTGGCGTGGCCCGGAGAGAGGTCCCCTTCCTGGATGCTTTCCTGCATCTCGTAAGGGAGTTTAAGGAGCCGCAGGGCGTTGGCCACAGTGGAGCGGTTCTTGCCGACCCTGGCGGCGGCTTCGTCCTGGGAAAGGCCCGTGAGTTCCATGAGCCGCTTGTACGCCAGCGCTTCTTCCATGGGGTTGAGGCCGGAACGCTGGATGTTTTCGATAAGCGAGACCGCCATCCGCTTTTCATCGGAGTATTTCCGGACCAGCGCGGGGATTTCGGTGAGCCCCGCGATTTTAGCGGCCCTGGTCCGGCGCTCCCCGGCGACTATGGTGTAGGTCCCGTCTTCCCTCTCTTCTACGATGATGGGCTGGATGACGCCGTGCTCCCTGATGGAGTCCGCCAGTTCCGCCAACTCTCCATGATCAAAATTTTTCCGTGGCTGTTCGGGGTTGGCCTTGAGCTTCTCAAGGGGGATAAAAAGTTCCGCGCTCCGGGGCTTGTTCCCTTCGGCGTCTTCACCGGACCCATCAGGGGCCGCTTCTTCCCTGGGAATAAGGGCGTCTATGCCCCTGCCCAGGCCCCGCTTAAGCGTCACGGCTCAGCACCTCCTGAGCCAGACTTTGGTAGGCTTTCGCGCCGCTGCACTGGGGGTCGTATGCGGAAATAGGCAGCCCGTGGGAAGGGGCCTCGGAAAGCCGCACATTCCGGGGGATTATGGTAGTAAAAACCTTGCTGTTAAAATAGGCGCTTACCTCTTTGACCACCTGCTGGGCCAGCCGGGTCCGGGGATCGTACATCGTAAAAAAGATACCCCCGATATCCAGGCCCGGACTCATCCTCTTTTTGACGCGCTTAACGGTCTGCAGGAGGTGGGAAAGCCCTTCCATTGCGAAGTATTCGCATTGCATAGGGATAAGCACCGCGTCGGCTGCGGTAATGCCGTTTAACGTCAGGACCCCCAGGCTCGGAGGGCAGTCAATAAGGATGTAATCGAAGATTTTTTTGGCAGGTTCCAGGGCTTTTTTGAGGAAAAAGTCCCGTTCATCCTGTTCGATAAGCTCCACTGCGGCTCCGGAAAGGTCAATTCCCGCAGGAATCACCGAAAGCCCCTTTGTCCGGGTCTTCCGAACCGCCTCGTCGAAGGCCGCTATGCCGGAAATAAGCTCGTATACCCCAGGTTTTGAGGCGGCCTCATCTATGCCCACGCCGCTTGAGAGGTTGGCCTGGGAGTCAAAGTCCACAAGGAGCACTGATTTCCCTGCTTCTGCCAGGTAAGCCCCTATATTTATGGCCGATGTGGTCTTTCCGACTCCCCCTTTTTGATTAACAAAGACAAAAGTCTTACCCATTTTCAATAAATATGATATAATCTTTTATCACTATTGAATAGAGGCAAATAGGGGGTTATTCTTAATATTATGAGAAAGATACGCTTACTTGCCCTGGATTTGGATGATACGCTCTTGCGTTCGGATCTTTCCATATCGTACCGTACCAGAAACGCCATCAAACGGACTGAAACGGCAGGGGTAACAGTGGTATTAGCCTCAGGCCGTATACCTGCGGCTATGGAACGATTTTCCCGGCTTCTGGGGATGCACAAGCGTCCTGGCTACGTGATAAGCAACAACGGAACTCTTATACAGGAAAGCCATACAGGGAATGTGATTCATGAAGTCAGGATTGAGCCGGAAATCGCTTTGGCTGCCTGCGATCTGGCCGCCGCAGAGGGCTTTGCGGTCCAGATTTACGAAGACGACATCATGTATGTCTCAAGGCAGAACGAATATACCAGCTACGATCAGAAGCTCACAGGGCTGCGGCAGGTGGTAGTGGAGAATTTCCGGGCCATGGTGGGGCAGGGCTGTTACAAGCTCCTTATCCCCGGGGACCCCATGCTGCTGGCGCCTCTGGAAATCATACTCAGGACCTACCTGGGAAAGGATATCACCCTTTTCACCAGCAAGCCCTACTATCTGGAGATCCTGCCCCCGGAAACCAACAAGGGCACCGCTCTGGCCAGGATAGCTGAAATAATGGACATGGACAAAGACGAGGTTTTAGCTATCGGAGATTCTATGAACGACGAGGACATGATCCGCTGGGCCGGCACAGGCGTGGCTATGGCCAACGGCGACGAGCGGATCAAGAACATCGCGGATCTGGTAACCGACCGCTCCAATGATGACGACGGGGTGGCGGAGATTATAGATAAGTTTATTCTGGGAAAAGGATAGAACATGGATGATACTGCCGGCCTCGCCGAATCCGTCCAATCGTTAATAACCAATCAGCAGCATGATGATATTCCTATTAGCACTGTCGATTCCCCTTCGGTAGTGCTTGAACTCATCTACCAGCTCAAGATCAAAGATGTCATGAGCAGCGCTGTTATAACGGCGTCGAAAACCGATACTATGCGGCACATCCAGGCTTTGATGCGGGAAAACTATATCACCGGCCTTCCTATCGTAGAGGGGACCCGCCTTCTGGGCATAGTATCCATCGAAGATATCATTATGGCCCTGGATAAGGGTTATATCGACGCTGCCGCTGAGGACCGCATGACAACGAATGTCATTGTCCTTGAAGACGACATGCCCCTGTCGTTCGCTATCTCATACCTGAATAAATACCGGTACGGCCGGTTCCCGGTGCTTAACAAAAAGAAAGAACTCGTCGGTATTCTTACCTCTAAGGACGTGATCCGCAGCCTTTTGGTAGAGATGAACCGGGAAGTACTCAGGCTGGAAAAGATCCACCAGAAAGACGCAGGTACGCCGGATCATTATTCGGAGATGGAATTCACCACAGTGAGATACGACTTCGAGCTTGCCGGAAAGGCTTCCACTGAAATCAAGAAAGCCCTGAAAAACCGGAACATCGATCCCAAGATCATCCGCAGGGTGGCCATAGCCAGTTACGAGCTTGAAATCAACCAGGTGGTCCATTCCCTGGGCGGAACCATCGCCTGTTCTATCCAGTCCGATAAGGTGGTGATCGTAGCCAGCGACAACGGCCCCGGCATCCCTGATATCAACCTGGCGCTCCAGGAAGGCTGGTCCACTGCCAACGAGTGGATCCGTTCCCTGGGTTTCGGCGCGGGCATGGGCCTTGCCAATACCAAACGGGTTTCGGATGAGTTTTTTATAGAGTCCGATGTGGGCAAAGGGACTACAGTGCGTTCTGTGGTTTTTATCAATTCTCCCAAAGAAGAGGCAGGGGCTTGACTATCAAGGAAGCAGCGGCGGCTTTGGGCGCTCAAATTGTCCAGCCTGAATTCGGGGACGCCGATCTTTCAGGGGCCTATACCTCAGACCTCCTTTCGGATGTTATGGCCAACGCCAAGGACGGAGGCGCGCTTATCACCATCCAGGCCCACAAAAACACCGTAGCTGTGGCAACTCTGGTGAACATCGCCTGTATCATTATCTGCAACAACCGCCCGCTCCCGGAAGACATGCTGGAAGCCGCAAAAGACGACGGCCTGGCCGTGCTTCTTACCAAAGAGAACCAGTACACCGTTTCAGGCAAACTGTGGGGGCTCTTGCATAAATAACACAAGAGGTTAGCCCGGTGCCCCTTATCGCGGATTTTCACAATCATTCCTGCCTCTCTCCCTGCGGTTCCCTCGATCTTTCGCCTAAGGCGCTGGCCGGTATCGCCGCTTCCAAAGGGGTACAGGTTCTTGCCCTGACGGATCACAATTCCAGCCTCAACTGCCCGGCTTTTGCCAAAGTCTGCCCGCGGCTTGGAATACTGCCCCTTTTCGGCATGGAAGCTACTACGCAGGAAGAAATCCACGTACTCTGCCTCTTTGCCAGCCTTGAGGCAAGCCTTGAGTTTTCCGAATACACCTACAGCGCGATCCTTCCTCTTCCCAACGATCCTGAAAAAACCGGCGACCAGGTGTATGTTGACGAAGATGACAACATTGAAGGCGAAGTCGGGTATTTTCTGCCCAGCGCCCTTGAGATCTCCATTGACGATCTGGGCCCCAAGGCTGCCGGGTACGGCGGCATTGTGATCCCCGCCCATGTGGACAGGCCCGCTTTCTCCATGACAAGCCAGCTCGGCGTAGTTGTAGGAGGCCCCTGGGCTGCTGTAGAGTGTACGAGGATTCCCCCTGCTGTAAACGGGGCGCCTCTGGACACCCTTGGCTTTCCGCTCACTACGTCTTCGGACGCCCATTACCCGGAGCATGTGGGCCGCAGGCCTTTTGAGCTGGATATTTCCATGGATGAACTGGCCCCTCAGGGGCTTTCGGGCGAAGCGGACATGGAAGCCCTGAAAAGGGCCCTTTCCCGCAGGCCCAAAGGGTGAATCGAGGTGAATTTAACGGTTAACGGAGAACACAGATGAAAAAACTGAACGTGATGGTCATAGGGGCTCATCCTGACGACTGCGATATCAAGGCCGGCGGTACGGCCCTGAAGTACCTGGCCGCTGGCCACCGGGTCATGTTCCTCTCTATGACCGACGGCAGCATGGGCCACCATTTGACGCCGGGGGTGGAAATGGCTGCCCGCCGTTTCGGCGAGATCCGGGCAGTAACGGAACTGACCGGTATTGAGTACAAGATGCTGAATATTCCCGACGGTTCCCTTACAGCGGACCTGATGTACCGGGAAATGCTGATGCGGGAAATCCGGGTCTTCAAGCCGGATCTCATCATCACCCACCGCCCTAACGACTACCATCCGGATCACCGCAATACGGGCCAATTGGTCATGGATTGTTCCTATCTGATCATTGTGCCCGGCGTGGTTCCCGATGTCCCTCCGCCCAGGCAGGCGCCTTGCATTTTTTACATGTCCGACAATTTTACCTTCCCCGGGCCTTTTGCGCCCCACACAGCTATCGGTATTGATGAGGTGCTTGAAGCAAAAATGGCTATCCTTGACTGCCATGTTTCCCAGGTTTACGAATGGCTGCCTTGGGCCGATAATTATCCCGGCAAGGTTCCCCTGGGGGAGGACAAAAAAAGCCGGCTGGAATGGCTTGCGGGAATCTACGGCGCCGATGACGCCAGGGCCGCGGAACTGTACCGGAACGCCCTGGTTGAATGGTACGGCGAAAAAGGCAGGGACGTGAGGCATTGCGAGGCTTTCGCTCTCTGCGAATACGGCAGGCAGACGGACAGGGAGGGCTTGCACGAGCTTTTCCCTTTTTGATTATAGTATAAATTATTTGAGTTATTTTACAGAGGAAAGCGTCATGGGAAAGTATATTCTGGCCCTGGATCAGGGGACCACCAGTTCACGGGCCA
>JAITEW010000349.1 GCA_031281855.1 Treponema sp. | reverse complement strand
AGGGTAGGGGATAGTATGGAGGGAGTTGGCGGTGGTGATAAAAAGCACCTTAGAGAGGTTGTAAGGGACTTCCATATAGTGATCGGTAAAGGTGGAATTCTGTTCAGGATCCAGGACTTCAAGGAGTGCCGAAGCCGGGTCGCCCCGGAAGTCGGTGGAAAGCTTGTCGATTTCGTCCAGCAGGAACACGGGGTTCATAGTCCCGGCTTTGCGCATGGACTGGATGATCTTCCCCGGCAGGGCGCCTACATAGGTCTTCCGGTGCCCCCGTATTTCAGCCTCGTCCCGGACCCCTCCGAGGGAGATCCTCACGAATTTCCGGTTCAAAGCCCGGGCAACGGATTTGCCGAGGCTGGTCTTGCCCGTCCCCGGAGGGCCGACAAAACAGAGTATAGGGCCTTTGATTCCCGCCTGCGCGCCTTCCGCGGCAAGCTGCCGGACGGCGATAAATTCAATGATCCGCTCCTTGGCCTTGCGCATGCCGAAATGATCCTCGTTAAGGATGTTTTCCGCAGCAGCCAGGTCTCCGGAATCAACGCTGTATTCGCTCCAGGGGAGATCGGCTATCCATTCCAGGTAGCCCCTGAGCACCCCTGCTTCAGGGGAAAAGGGCTGGAGTTTCCTAAGCCGGGCTATTTCCTTCCTGGCCTTAAGGAGCACTTCTTCAGGAGGGTTTCTATCAATGATAGTCCGTTCCAGTTCGGCGAACTCGTCATCGGCCCCGTCTTTGCCCAGTTCTTTGTTGATTTCCCTGAGCTGCTCATGGAGTATGTAGTCCCGCTGGTTTTTTTCCATACGGCTTTTTACTTTGCCGGATATATTTTTCTGGATCCCGAAAATCTCGTTCTCAAGTTCCAGGGCTTCAAGGATCGCTTCGAGCCTGTTCCCGGGATCGGCGATGCGGATAAGGGCGGCTTTTTTTTCGACTTTTACCGCCATGGCGTTGCTGACAATGTTGGCAAGGCGTTCGGCGTTTTCAGTTCTTTCGACTATCGCTAAGGTTTCGGGACCGATTTTTTTCGACATTTCAGCGTACTGGGCGAAGGACTTCTGCACCGCCCGCATAAGGGCGGAAATTTCAGGGCTCAATGTTCCGGGATTTTCCCGGGTTCCTGAAGTATCCTTCGCTGTTTTGTATTCTCCCCGCAGGGGCTCCACTTTGACCAGCCGGGGATCGCCGGGGTCCCATTTCGAGGCCAGGACAGCCCGGTACTCGCCCTGGATCACAACCCTGAAAGTGTTGTCCGGGAGTTTCAGGTGCTGGATAATCCGGGAAACCGAACCTGTATCCCAGGTTTCCCCGGTTTCAGCGTTTTTCTGGCATACCGCGAAGATACGGAGATCCCTGGCCAGGGCCTCTTCAATGGCGCTGATGCCCTTTTTGTAGGTAATGTATACAGGCATCATGGTCTGGGGGAATACCACCAGTTCCCGAAGCGGCAAAAGGGGGAATTCTTCTTCGCTTCTCTTGGGGGCCTTTCCGGCGCCCCCGAAGGGCAGCGAAACATTAAAAAACTTCATTACCTACGCGCTTTTTTGTATACGATGAATTTCAGGCGCTTCTGATTTCTCCACTACATCCTGGGTAATAACAACCTGCTTGCTCCCTTCCAAAGAGGGGATTTCAAACATAATATCAGTCATCATCTTTTCTACAATAGCCCGGAGCCCCCGGGCCCCGGTTTTCTGCCGTATCGCCATGTCGGCTATGGCGTCAATGGCCCCTTCGGTGAATTCCAGCTTTACATCGTCGATAGCCAGCGAAGCCTGGTACTGTTTGACAATGGCGTTCCTGGGCTCCGTGATAATCCGCTTAAGATCCTCCCGCTTGAGTTCCTCAAGGCTCACGGTAATGGGCAGCCTTCCGATAAATTCCGGGATCATCCCGAAATGGATGAGGTCGTCCGGGTGAAGGGCATCGTAGAGTTCCTTCAGATTCTTCTGGGTATACTCCTTCCTGTCAGCGCCGAAACCCATGGGATGCTGCACGACCCGCTGTTCGATAAACTTATCCAGCCCAACGAAGGCGCCTCCGCAGATGAACAGTATGTTCGTCGTATCGATGCGGATCATCTCCTGGTTAGGATGCTTCCTGCCGCCCTGAGGGGGCACTGAGGCTATGGTTCCTTCGATGATCTTCAGGAGCGCCTGCTGGACCCCTTCGCCAGACACGTCGCGGGTGATAGAGACGTTTTCGCCTTTACGGGCTATCTTGTCGATTTCATCAATATAAACAATGCCCCGTTCAGCCGCTGCGATGTTTCCCCCGGCGTTCTGGATCAGTTTAAGCAGTATGTTTTCCACATCTTCCCCTACATAGCCCGCTTCGGTAAGGGTCGTGGCGTCGACTATGGCGAAGGGGACTTTGAGCTTCCTTGCCAGGGTTTTTGCCAGCAGGGTTTTGCCTGTCCCTGTAGGGCCGATAAGGAGGACGTTGGATTTCTCGATTTCCACATCTTCAGGATCTTTCGAAGGGTTGGCTATGCGTTTGTAGTGGTTGTAAACAGCCACCGAAAGGGCCCGTTTGGCCGCGTCCTGGCCGATGATGAAAAGATCCAGGTAGTTTTTTATTTCCCTCGGCGTAGGGATATCGCCGGTGAACTGGGTAGCGAGATCGTGATCCTCTTCTGCCAGGATCTTCCTGCAAACTTCCACACATTCATCGCAGATATAAACATCATTGGGGCCCGCGATAAGCCGCCTTGCGGTATCGGCGCTTTTTGAACAGAAAGAGCAGATCCGCTCCGTGCTTCCTGGGCCGTTACGAAGTCTTGCCATGGTTCTCCCTCACTAAGACCGAATCAGCAACGCCGTAGCTTACCGCATCCTGGGCCGACATATAAAAATCCCGTTCCATGTCTTCAGCGATCTGCCCGGTGTCTTTTCCGGTATGTTTTGCGAAATACTCGATAGTGAGTTTTTTTAGCCTGATGATTTCCCTTGACTGGATTCCGATGTCCCTGGCCTGCCCCTGAGCCCCTCCCCAGGGCTGGTGTATCAGTACCCGGGAAGAAGGGAGGACAAAGCGTTTGCCCCTCGTTCCTGCGGTTAAAAGCAGGGCCGCCATGCTTGCAGACTGACCCAGACAGATGGTCTGGACGCCGCATTTGACATACTGCATGGTGTCGTAAATCGCGAGCCCTGCGGTAACCGAACCCCCCGGGGAGTTGATGTAGAGGTTGATGTCCTTTTCCGTATCCTGGCCGTCCAGGAACAGGAGCTGGGCCACTACGAGGTCGGCGGTAATATCGTTGATTTCCCCGTCTACAAAGACGATCCGGTCCTTCAAGAGCCGGGAATAAATATCATACGACCGTTCCCCGGCGCCGCTTTGTTCGATAACAAAGGGGACAAGGTTGCTTAGCTTTTCATTCATGGTTTAAATTTACCCATTATTTGACGTCAGGTCCAGATATTTTTCTTTTTTTCCGGGTTTTATAGTATTTTCCACAATAAGCCGTTCAAAAAGCTTTCGTTCCTTAATATCTTCTTTCAAATACTCTTTCATTTGTTCCTGTTCATAATATTTCTTATATTCTTCAAGAGGAATACCGCTTTCGGCAGCCTGCTGTTCCAGTTCCTTTTCCACTTCTTCGTCGCTGGCTTCCAGATTGAGGTCTTTCATGAGGGTTTCCACAATCAGCCTTGAATGGAGGGCCTTGTTAGCGTCAGGCTTCCATGAATCCAGAATGCCCTGGGGGCCTTCGGGAGTTGATCCCATCATTTTGAAGAGCCCGTCAGAGTCGGTTCCGAAGCGCTTGGCCAGACTCCGCCACCTGGAGTCCAGTTCCAGGCGCGTCATGGATTCGGGTATGTCCACAGGGGTGGTTTCCATGATTTTTTCCAGGAGTTTGCTTATTTTGACGTCCCGTATCCGCCGGTCAAGGTCCTTGTCCAGCCGTTCCCGTATGCTCTGCTTGAGATCTTCCAGGGTCTTAAACTTTTCGTCCACGTCCTGCGCAAGGTCGTCGTCCAGATCCGGGAGTTTTTTGATTTTTAAGGCCGTCAGGGTAACCCGGAGCTTAAGGGTCTTGCCTGCAAAGCCGCTATCCTTGTCGTCAGCAGGGTAGGTCTTAACGAAATCCCTGGTTTCGCCTTTCTTCATCCCCAGAATATCATCGTCGAATTTGTAGATATTCATCCCTGATCCCAGGGTAAAAACGAAATCCTGGCGTTCCGAATTCGGGAGCGCCGCTCCGTCCTCGCCCAGTTCGCAGTAGTTGACCGTAACTACGTCGTCGGCAACGGCGGCTTCGCCCTCTTCCTTGTCCATGACGATAGCGTTCCGGTCCCTGACGGTTTCCAGTTCCCGGTTTATATCCTCTTCGGTAATAGCCACATCCGGGACTTCCACCTCAAGGCCCTGCCATTTTCCGACCGTTACCTGGGGAAGCACATCGTATACAACGGAAAACGTAAGGTCGTTTTCCAGATCCAGCTTTGGTTCATCCTGTACCTGAGGGGTAGAGTAGGGAAGGGGGCGGTTTTCCCTGGGAAAGCTTTCGTCTTCAAAGACATCGCTTATCGACTTTTCGATGATGCGCCCCAGGGCCTCTCCTTTGAGGGAATCGCCGAATTTCCGGATCAGCACGTCCCGGGGCACCTTCCCTTTCCTGAAACCGGGGATCTGGATGTTCTTTACATAGTCCGAAAGGAGGGCGTCGTATTCGGAACGGCTGTCGTCTTTTCCAACAGTAAGGGTTAATTTAACACTCGAGTGTTCAAGCCTGGTGATTTCTTTGGTTACAGTCACTTCGTTTCCTCTTCTATGATAATGCGTAAATGCCGGACCAGGGTCCGTAGATTCTGTACCTGCGAGAGAAGGGACTTGAACCCTTATGCCGGGGGCACCAGATCCTAAGTCTGGCGTGTCTACCAATTTCAC
>JAITEW010000338.1 GCA_031281855.1 Treponema sp. | reverse complement strand
AGGAGAAACGCTATGAAAACAGTAACCATAAAAATAAGGGAGTTAAAAATGACAGAAAAGAAATCAAACGAAACGATCCGCACTCCGCGCGCGAAAGGCATGCCGATGCCGGTAAAGGCGGGATTGCTGGGGCTTGGCATTACGGCGATGGGTCTTGGCGGATGCAAAAACGGCACGACCGATCCGACGCCGACTGTGTGCAAGTGCACAGAAAAAGATCATGCCGAAAAATGCAACTGCGCGGATGCCTGCGATTGCACGGTAAAGGCAAACCCGAAAACTTATACGGTTTATCTTGACAGTAACTTCAGCGATCGCCTGGGCGAACATCCGATAACGATAGAGGATCGGTCATGGGGTGTCACGCCGGAACGGCTGGCGTTGATCCAGGAAAGACTGTCTCTAATGAATACGCGGGCCGAGGAAGGAGTTCTTCCTTATGCTGGTATTATCCCTGATGTAAAAGCGCGTGATAATGTGAAAATAATTGTGGAAGAGGGGGATGACTTTTCTTATCATGCCACTTATAATTATCGTGTGGTTGACGGTCGCTCCATCGCCGTCAATATTGATTGGCTATCGGGTGCCACGGGAGGGGGGGTTACAGGGACGCTTAGAGAAGGGTTTGCCAATATGAGATTGTTACCATTGACAAAGGCGAATGTTCTAGACTCACAGGTTATCCGTGTTACCAATACAAAAACATTTAGGAAGCGCAGGGGTGACAGACACCAAATTTGCCGGCAGTTTGTTTAGACAAAAAACACTGATACGAGCAATTACAAAAACACAAAAAAGGTAACCGCAACGGCGTATAAGGCGAAGAAGGAAGGAGAAACAAAGAGTTTTCTAAGGATTCTTCGCTTTTTCGCCTTCTTCGCCTTAGCGGTTAGTTTCTATTAATAATGCGGTTTTTACCTATTCGCGATGCCGGGGATACCGGGATCCCCCTCCCCTGGGATCAGGGCTCTGGTCAAAACGGAAATTCCGCATCCTGTTGAATCCGGGCGGCGAAACAGACGGCCTTGAATCCCGGTTCCCAAAGGGAGCCTTAAAACCCACGTCATACTCTTTCCCGTTCAGCGTCATCCTGGTAACCCTGAATACTTTTCCCGCCCCTTCCCCAAAAAACGGGGCAGGAATTTCATAACCTTCCAGCGTTACCGGAGCTCCTTCCTTAAGCCCCTCTATAAAGCCGACAAAGCGTTGAAGCCCCGGGACATAGTACACCGTGTCTCCGCTCTCAAGGGCGATCATGCCCCCGGAGACGCCCAGGTTTCCGTTAACCGTGATAAGAGCGGTTTTTTCGGGTTCCGCTTTTTGCGGCCTGCGGTTCCCTTCCTGGGCGGACAAAAGTCCGCACAGAGCCGTTAAGAGCAAACATATCAACAAGCGCTTCATAATCAAATCTCCTGTATCAGTGTAAAGTATAGAAGCCGACGGCTTCCTGATAATAATAAGCAATAATCATGCCAGGATAACGAACGCGGATCAGCGCGAATTACTCTCCAAAAACGGGCGTCCGTGGGCGTAATTCGCGGATTTTCTTCTCTTTGCCGGACCCATGTTTCTTACCCGGCCGGATCTCCGGGCAGGCGCGTTTATCGACCAGGTAAAAAATTCACAATCCGCGTAAAATAGTTACAGGGGAGGCTTTGGAAAACCCGGTTGGATTTTCAGAAGTTCCCTATCGTTGCCCACAAGCCCAGGGCCGGGTTGGGAACGTAAAAGATACGCTCGCCGTCGGCAAGGGTGTTCCAGCCGGGGTTTAGTTTTTCGGTATCATAGCGGGACAGGGCTTCTTCGAGGCTGCCCCACTCATAGCCGACCGATTCTATCTCAGCGCGGCTCACGCCGGGCCCGGGGCAGTAGCGTACGGTAAAGCGGCCTTCGCTGGAGCCGTGGATAAGGTGGGCGGCAACGCTGAGATTTTCGGCAAGCTCCTGTTCCTTAACCGATTTTTCAAGGATCTCGCTGCCGGGGCGGTAGCCGAATTTGCGGATCAAGGCGTCCACTTCCCGGTCCTCGCCAAAACGTTCCAGGCCCGGAGCCAGGATCAGAAGTTCCCCCCTGCCGGCCATAGCCATGCGGGTCCGGTATACCGCTTTGTTCCCGAGCCAGGTAGTCCGGAATTCCCCGGGATCAAGCCAGACTACCGCCTTTTTGACAGGCTCTTCCAGGATGTCCACGTTCACCTCCCGGGCCAGGGCGGAGGCTTGCTCAAAACATTCGCGGCCAAAGCCCGAGTAAAATCCCCGGACCGCTAAAGATGATGAACCCCTGTCCCTGCGGGTTCCTATCACCGTAAGGGCATAGAGCACCGGGGGCAGTTTATGGCCGAACCTGCGAAGCCCTTCGTCGAACATGGCCCGCACCGGGGTATCGGCCCTGCCCATGACGCGCTCCATTCCGTAAGAAGCCCCTGCGAAGTGGCTTTTGTCGATGGCTTCTTTGCCGCCTGCGCCTACCAGCAGGTTCTTGCTGTGGCTGGCCATGCCGACGACTTCGTGGGGCACCACCTGTCCCAGGCAGACGATAAGGGAGAAGCCTCCTTCGACGAGGAGCCTGTTAACCTGAACCGGCCAGTCGTAGCGGACTTTTCCTTCTGTAACGGTTTCGACCCAGGAGGCTTCAAGACGCCCAAGGCTGGTTACATCGTTGCGCCAGTCGTGAACGCGGAATTTGCCGGGAGGGGTTCCGGGAAACATGCGGCGGAGTTCTTCGCCGGTCATGGGCATGTGGGTTCCCAGTGCGGGCAAAACCGCGCCCAGGCGGCAGGTTTTCCCGGTCTTTTCTAAGGCCCCTAATTCCCGGGCCGCAACATCGGTAAGAAAACCGGCGCGGGAATGGAAACGGGTTATGTCCGGAGGCGCCAGGAGAACCGGGCCGCTTCCGGCTTCGCTTAAGGCCCGGGCAAGGGACTGGGAAAACAGTTCGTCCAGTTCCCGGTCCCCTATGTCCAGATCCTTCCCGCCTTTGGCGGCAAAACAGGCCATTTACTTCTCTTTGCCGTCGTTGAACTGGTTCACCATAAGCGCCGGCTGGTGGGTAGCGTCCAGGGTATCCCGCCACAGGTTGCCTTCAGGGTCCACATGGTTCCTGGAAGCGATAACCGCCTTGATAGGCAGATGGACAAATTCGTTGTTCACAAGGCCGATGATGAGCTTGGTCTTCCCTGCCATAGCGGCGTGTACCGCGGCGTTTCCAAGGCGTTCGCAGTAGATAGAGTCCGCGGGATTCGCCGGAGCCGACCTGATGATATAGCTGGGATCGATGTACTTAAGGTTGACTTCGATTTTCTTTTCATCGAAGTATTTGGTTATCCGGTCCCGGAGGTAGGTCCCGACATCGGCCATCTTGAGGTTGCCCCCGGCGTCGAGCTTCTTTTCCGTAAGAAGCTGATCCTGCATGGCCCCTTCGGCGACGACAATGACCGCGTGGTGGCGGCTGACAATCCGCTTTTCCAGATGAGCCAGAAACCCGTTATAGCCTTCCAGGTTGAACGGCACTTCAGGGATAAGGACGAAGTTCACCTCGTGGCTGGCCAGGGCGGTATGGGCTGCGATAAAACCCGCTTCCCTGCCCATGACTTTTACGAGCCCGATGCCGTTAATGGCAGAGTTGGCTTCCATGTGGGCTGCGGCCACAACTTCCACTGCCTTATCCACTGCGGTATCAAAGCCGAAGGATTTCTGAATAAGAGAGAAGTCGTTGTCAACGGTTTTGGGTATCCCTACAAGGGCTATCTTGAGCCGCCGCTTGCCGATTTCCTCGGCAATATCCAGGGTGCCGTGCTGGGTTCCGTCGCCGCCAATGGTAAAAAGCATGTTGAGGTTAAGCTGCTCCATGGCGTCCACGATTTGGCTAACCTCCTTGCCCCCTCCCCGGGCGCTTCCCAGAAAAGTACCCCCAAGCTTGTGGATATCATCCACCATATCAGGTTCCAGCCGTTTCACCCCGTACTGGTATTCCGGCAGGAATCCCTTGAATCCGTACTGGATGCCCGAAATCCGCCTGACCCCGTACCGGTACCAGAGGCAGCGCACGATAGACCGGATTACGTCGTTGAGTCCGGGACAGAGGCCGCCGCAGGTTACAATCCCCGCGTGCACATGCGCAGGGGTAAAGTAAAGCGTCTCCCTGGGCCCGGCGCATTCAAGAACCTGCCCCCGTTTTAGGGGAACCTGGGGCCCTAATTTAACGTCTGTATTGAAACGTACAAATTGATTATCAGTCACATAATTGGCGATCATATCCCCGCGGACCGTGGACATGGCGATGGGGGACTTGACGCTGCGCTTCCCCAGTTCCTCGATAGTAAAATCAACGGTTTCAGCCATAAAAACCTCCTGTACCTTACTATAATGTTTCGGATACTGCCTATCAATCACCTTGCCGCTATTTGGCTGTTATTTGACTGTTATTTGGAAAAACCCGGCGGAATTTGAAGCGCCTGCCATCTCCGGGCCGTATAAAAGATCGTTATAGATGAGAGGAGGCCAAGATGAACCGAATACGGGTTTTGGCGGCGCTGTTCTGCGCAGCAGGGGTTTTTTGTCTTTCAGGATGCGCTGTTGTTTCAGGCAACAGAAGCGGCGGATCGGCCCTGGAGGGTTCTGAAATTTTTACCGCAGCGGTTTGGAACCTGCAGGCCCTTTTTGACGGCGACGAAGCCGGGAATGAATACAACGAATACCGCGTTTCATCAGGATGGAACAGGGAAAAATACGAAGCCCGGATCAACGCCTTTGGGCGGGCTATCGCGCGGATAGGAGGTTCAGGGCCGGATTTTGCGGGCCTTGTGGAAATAGAAAACGCCCAGGTTCTGGAAGATCTTGCCCGTGCGGCAGTGAAGGGGAAAACCTGGACCTCCTTTGCAGGCGTCCCCGGGATGTCCCTGGGAGTAGGGGCCGTAAGCCGCTACCCTTTTGAGGAAACCCGGGTCCATTCCATCAGCTCCCCCGGAGGGACCCCTCCAAGGCCCATACTGGAACTGCGTCTGAAAGTCCGGGACAGGCCTCTTGTATTCTTTGTCTGCCACTGGAAGTCAAAACTCGAAGGCGACGCGGCCACCGAATCCCTGCGCCGGGCTTCGGCAAAGATTATCCAAAGGCGGCTCCGGGAAATCCGGGAAGAAGATCCCGAAACGCCGGTTATCGTCATGGGGGATCTGAATGAAAACTACGACGAGTTTTACCGCTTTGCCGGGACCGCGGTGCGGGCGCTGCTCCCGGACGATCCTGTTGCTGCGGAACTAGCGGCAAAAGAAAACGGCGCCTGGGATTTTCTTGTCTTAAGCGGCGAAAAACCGCCCAGGTCCCGTTTTTTCCCCTCTGTCCCGGCGCTTTACAGCCCCTGGGAAAACGAACTTGCCAACGGATCTTTCTTCTATAAAAACAACTGGGAAACTATCGATCATTTCCTGCTTTCGGACGGCCTCTTTGACGGAAAGGACTGGGAATTCTCAGACTGCCAGGTCCTGGACCAGCCCCCTTTTGCAGGAGCCTCAGGACGCCCGGCGCCTTACCTGCCCAGGAACGGCCTGGGCTTAACCGATCACCTGCCGCTGCTCCTTACGCTGGAAATGGCAAGCAAGCTTTAGCGTTCACGCGGCGTTGGATTCGACTTTATGAACTTTTACATTCTTGTTCTGCAAAAACCGTTCCTTGTCATGAGGGATCCTGTCATCAGTGTAGACTGCGGTCACTTTGCCTGATTCCACAAGTTCCACTGAACCGCGGTTATAAAATTTGTCGGATTCGGTAAGTACGATGATCCTGGTAGCCAACTCCGCCAGATCCCGTACTGTCTGGGCCCGGTGATGGTCCTTCCCGGTAAAGCCCACTTTTTCGGTAAAACCGTCTACGCCGATAAAGAACTTGTCGGAAATAAAGATTTCAGCGCATTTCTTGGTAATGGACCCTACCAGAACTTGGGATTCATTTTGATAGTAGCCGCCCAGGAGTATGATTTTACCAAACGGCGCCCGGCGTATATGGTTGGCAAGGAAAACCGAATTGGTCACTATGGTTATATCCCGCTTGTTGTTGGTCAGTTCTTCAGCCAGAAGGGTACAGCAGGAACCGGACTCGATCATCACTGTTTCCCCTTCTGTCACCGAAGCCGCCGCTGCTCTGGCAATCCGGCGTTTGACGCCGTAGCGAAGCGCCAGCCGCCTCCCTACGTCATCCATAGGTTCCATGGTGGCGAAACCATGCTCACGCTTGATAAAACCCTGGCTTTCCAGGATATCCAGATCTTTCCGTACTGTTACCCCGGAAACATCCAGCATTTTTGCGAGAACCCTTACTTCGATACGCTGCTGTTTAGCCAGGGTTTCCAGAATTTTGACATGTCTCTCTGTCATTCAAAACCTCCGTTTATGATAGTGCGGCTGACTGCCTGGGGGATTCAATGAAGCCTGACTAAGTCCCTTTATTATAAAATACAAATATTATGAATATAGTCAAGAAAAATCTTGCATTTATCGCAAAATTTTAACCTGCCCGGGGGGATCCATCCCTGTTCTTGTTAGAGCAGGTACAGATGTGTCTGTTACCCGCCCAGAACAGAGCCGGCAAAGCCCTTAGCGCCGTTAAGGAACGATCTCCAGTCAAGCGGTTTTTTGGTTTGGTACTGAAGGCGGGTAACGGCAAGTATGCCCGAACCCGTCCGGATCAGGATGCCTGCGGCTTTGCCGGCGCCCAGGACAGCGCCGGGAACAGGGCTTTCTGCTGCCCCCAAGGCTCCGGCGTAGGGAGCGGCTTCAAGGATAAAGAGGTTTTGGCCCTGGCAGCTTGTCCAGGAAAGAGGCCACGGCGTGTAGGCGCGAATACGGGCGTCAATTTCTACAGCAGAAAGGGTCCAGTCGATAAGGCCGTCTTCTTTGGCAATACGAGAGCAGAAACTGGGAGCCCCTTCCTGGGGAACCGCTCTGAGAGTTCCGGCTATAAGGGACCGGATCAGCTCTTTAAGGAGAAAAGCGCCTTTTTGGGCCGCAACCCCGCTCAGGGAGGCGGTAGTCTCCTTTCCGGTAAGGGGGATGATTTCCTGCGCCAGAATATCCCCGGCATCCGTTTCCGGGACCAGTTTCTGGATAGTAACGCCTGTCTCCTGTTCGCAGGCGAGAATAGCGGCCGGGATAGGCGTAGCGCCCCGGAATTTCGGGAGCAGGCTGGGGTGGATGTTGACGCCCCCAAGGGGGAAAAGGCTTAAAAATTTGGGGCCGAAAATGCGGCCGTACGCAAAGGACGCCAGGAGATCGGGCTTCAAAGCGGCCACAGCTTCCCGCGCCTGGGCGTCCAGTTTTTCGGGTTTCAACTGGGGAACAGGCTGAAGAGCCCGGGCCGCCCTTGCGGCAGACAGCAACGCCGCAGCGGCGGATACATCCGTAGGCTCTCCCCCTCCCCTCCGGCCCCTGGGGCTGTCGGGATTGGTCAAAACTCCTGCCAGAACGACCCCTTCACGAGCAAGTTCCATCTCAGCCAGCGCGTTAAGGGAAGGAACCGCGATAGCAGGGCTCCCGGCAAAAAGTACCCGCACTACAAAACCTTTTTCCGTTCAGCCTGCCCCTTCAGGGCCTTCCCGAGCTTCGCAAGTATGCGGTTCCGCTTCGCCTCTGAAATACGGTCGATGAACAGGATCCCTTCAAGGTGATCGTTTTCGTGGAGTATCACCCGGGCCAGAATCCCCGAAGCCTCAAGGGTGAAAGGCCGCCCCTTCTCGTTCCATGCCTGGATCTTCACGGTTTTGGGACGGATCACATCGGCGTACATTCCGGGGATAGAAAGGCAGCCTTCCTCGTATTTTACCAGTTCTTCGGAGGTTTCTATAATAGAAGGATTGATAAAAATGCGGGGCTCATCGCCCTGGACATGGACCGCGAAGATCCGCTCCATAAGCCCCACCTGAGGCCCCGCAAGGCCCACCCCGTCGCCGTCATGAAGCGCCTTAATGATGTCCTCCGCAATCCTGACGTATTCAGGGCCTATACGCCTGACCGGCTCCGCTTTTTCCCGGAGCTTTTCATTTCCCAAAAAAAGAATTTCCATACATTGTAGAGGATACCGAAAAAACGCCTTACCGGGAAGATCTCCCAGATGAAATCAGGATTGTATTTCTATATACTACAGGGTTATAATCAGCTTGTTTATGTTCAGCGACTGCATCATCATGGCCGGAGGTTCGGGGACCAGGCTCTGGCCTGCCAGCACCTCTGCAAAACCAAAACAATTCCTCCCTGTGCCCCGGGAAGGGAGCTTTTTCTCAGCATCTGTAGAGCGCGCTCTGGCAGTAACCGATCCTGTTGACGGCAGGGTGATCATCATCGCCGGGAAAGGCCATGTCGATGCCATCGCCGGGGCCTGCGCAGCGTTCAGCGCCGCTGACCGGAAACGGCTGGTGCTGATCCCCGAACCGGCTGCCAAAAACACCGCCCCTGCGGTAGCCTGCGGCGTCATCTACGCGGACTGGGAAACCGGGGGGCTGGAACGGAATGTCCTGGTCCTCACATGCGACCACATCATCAGGCCCCTTTCGGTTTTCAAAGCCAACGCGGCGGCAGCGGCGGCTTATGCCCAGCAGGACAAACTCGCGGTCTTCGGCATACCCCCTTTGTCCCCTAACACGGGCTACGGGTATATAGAGGCATCCACGGCGCTTTCCGCCGCACAAGCGGGGCTGCCTGCGAACAAAGGGAGCGAACCTGAGATCTACAAAGTCGCCTCTTTCAGGGAAAAACCGGAGCGGGAAAAGGCGGCCCAGTACCTCAAAGCAGGGAACTTTTTCTGGAACTCCGGAATGTTCGCTTTTTCGTCAAAATTCATGCTCGCTGAATTCCGCCGCAACGCCCGGGAAGTGATAAACCCCTTTTTCGAGCTCAGCGCCCCTAACGACCGTTCCTACCATACCTGCAAGGGGCTGCGGGTCCTTTCGGAATGGATGGATCTGGACAAAGCCTACAGCAAAACAAAAAATATTTCGTTTGATTACGCTATCGCTGAAAAATGCGGCCAAGCCGTCATGATCAAGGCTGAATTCAACTGGATCGACGTAGGAAGCTGGGACGAGTACGCCGGTTTGCTGAATCAACAGCCGGACAAAGACGCCCCTGTGTTCCGGGCAGGCTCTGAATCGACCTTTGTGGATTCCGATATTCCTGTCGCCCTTTGCGGCGCCGAGGATCTCATCGTAGTGGTGCGGTCCGGCAAAAACGGCGCCCCCCCTGCGGTGCTGGTAGCGAAAAAAGGGGAAACCCAGAAAGTCCGGGAAATCGTGGAACAGATCAAAGCCTCCGGCAGGACGGATCTATTGTAGCCCCAGGTCCGTTCAGGCTCCTTATCTCCTGGACATCTCCTCGTAGACCTCGTTGTAGTACAGGACACTTTCTACCGGCGTATTGGCGGGAATGTGATTCCCTACGGCCATAAAAAAGCCGGGGTATTGTTTCCCTATGTCCATGCAGCGTTTTACCTCCGCGCGGATCTCCTCTTTGGTCCCTGAAAGCAGAATCCTGGTGTCCGCGTTCCCTATAAACGAGTGGGTTTTGCCGTACTTTTCCGCGATATACGCCATGTCGGTCGTGGGTTCCATCACAAAACCGTTAACCCCTGAGGCCGCAATGTCGTCTACAAACTGGGTATAGGTCCCGTCGGAGGTATATACGATGATCTTCCCGGCTTCATGGAGAGGGGCGAAGTATTTTTTATAATTGGGGAAGACAAAGCGGCGGTACCAGTCGGGGTGGATAAAAGCCCCCTGGGTCCAGACTATATCGTCATGGACCATCACCACAGGGGCTTCGCTTTTTGCCAGGGCGTTGAAGTACTGCTGAACCCAGCCCGCGTAGCGGTCCGTAAGGGCGCCGAAGGCTTCCGGGTCCGTGCCCGCCGCGGTCAGGAGCATATCCCAGCCGAAAATAGCGATGAGGCCCGAGATACAGGTAACGTAGATCCCCGTCATGTTCACCGCGCCGGGGTTGGCCTCGCAGTTCCGTTTGTACGCAGTGTTGAAATCCTCTACAGCTTTCTTTTCGTCCACAGGGCTGTAGAGTTCCCAGGGGTCCATTTTGAGGGCTTCTTCGGGGTCATCGAACAGGGGCTTCCCTATGGCCCGGTAGTCGCCGCCGCCGTCAGCGTATACAGCGTGGCCCATGTCGGTGCGCTTGTCCCCGAAAACGCCGTCGCCTATGAGGACGGACCAGATAAAGTCGTAGTTGAAGGCTTTTATCAAAGCCCTGGAACCCCGCTGTTTGGTTTCAGCGTCCGATTGGTTTGTTACGTTGATCCCCGTGACCCTGCGGACCACGTCCCAGTGGCCTTCAAGGGAGTATTCGGTTCTCGGCACCCTTGGGGGCATTCGTAAATTCAAGGCGTCCCAGCCGTCCTGGTATGACATTTTTCGCTCCTATCGCCAGTATTCCCCGGCGGTATCAATAAGGGCCCTGACGTTTCCATACGAAACATCGGTCTGAATCTCCTGGGAAGGCGACGTAAGATAGCCCCCGTTCCTGCTCATAAGCTCAATCACCCTCCGGGCTTCGGCCTTTACTTCTTCGGGAGTTCCGTAAGGCAGGGTCTTCTGGGTGCTGATACCGCCGTAAAAACTGATATGATCGCCGTATTCCTTCTTGAGGAACTCCAGGTCCATACATTCAGGCTGCACCGGATTGAGGCAGTCCACCCCAAGTTCAACAAGGTCGCCCATGATCCTGAGGATGTTCCCGCAGGAATGGATGAACACCTGTTTGCCGTATTTCTTAATAAGATCGTATTCCTGTTTCTCGCCGGGCTTTATCATGGTTCTGAAACACTCAGGGGACATGATGATATCCCGCTGGGTGCCCCAGTCGGAGCCCAGGAGCACCGCGTCCGCTTCCGGGGCAGTGAGGAAGTTTTCGAGCATCACCAGGTTCTTCCTGATGATAAGGTCCAGAAGCGCCTGTGCCCATTCGGGATTGCCCGCAAGGTCGGCCAGGAAATTCTCTATGCCCCTGGCAAAGTAGGCTTTTTCCCAGTGGCTGCCCCAGACGGTAACCACCATATACACATCGTAATGCTCCCTGATATGCGCCAACTGGGCGAAAAATTTCTCGTAACTGCCGTTACCCCTGGTGTCCGGAAGGTAATCAGGCGGGTCAGGCTCCTTGAGGAAAACATCGGTCAGGTTGTACCACTCCCACCATGGGGCGTACACATGAAGGATATGGTTCCCTATAGAGAGGGAAACCGCCTGGCCCAGACTGATAATCCCGGCTTCATAATCCTGCAGAACTTGTTTATTAGGATAGTCCTGCAACAGGTTCTCCCCGTAAGCCTTGTATCCCTCGCCGGTAAGGTGAATCGCCTGGGGCACCTTGCCGGGATTCCTGTGGGCCAGGGTTTCGATCACCAGTTCACGGTTTGTCACGGGATTTCCTCCATTTGTATAGATGATGATGAAAAGAGGCCGGAAAGTAAAGCCTCCGGCCTCAGTGATCAAATCAGTAATCCAATCAAGTAAGTTTACCCGTGTTTATTTTATATACTTCTGCAAAATCTGT
>JAITEW010000335.1 GCA_031281855.1 Treponema sp. | reverse complement strand
CGAAATTCGAAGAACTGCACTTTACGTTTACCAAGGCAAACCGTACCGAAATCAAGGACAAGGAACATGGTCTTTTTCTGGAAGTTGACGCGCTTCTTGAAAACGGCGACAGGGTAATGGCTGTTGAAGTCAAGACGAAACCCACCGTTGACGATATAAACGACCATATTGAACGTATGGAAAAACTGCGCAAGTATGCGGACTTGCACAACGACAGGCGAATTTACCTTGGAGCTGTCGCGGGGGTGGTTTTCAGTGAGGGCAATAAAAAGTACGCCCTGAAAAAAGGCTTTTATGTGATAGAACCTTCAGGCGACACGTTTACCATTACCGAGCCGAAAGGCGAGCACCGTCCCCGCGAGTGGTAAAGGTTCTACACCTGCACATTCGGCCGGACAGACACGGACAATTGCGGAGTTACAAAGTGAACGTCCGTATCGTTCGTGGTAAAATTAAAAACGCTAAAGTGAAAAAGACACAACTACCTGGAAGCTCATTTCTGCTTCCCCGATTTCTTCGGGAAAGGGCGGAAAAGGGGCGGCGTTTTTTACCGCCTCAAGGGCAGATTCGTTTAAGAGGCGATAGCGGGATTGCCTTTCCATTACCGGTTCACCGCTCAGGACGCCCTGCCGGGACAGGGTAAAGCGCAGCTGTACCGATCCTTCCTGATCCTGTCTGCGGGCCTGGTAGGGATATTCCTTGTGCCTGTCGATGAGGCCGCGGATCATTGCAGCATAGCGGTTTATGGCTTCTTCCCTGAGTTCGGGCCGGGCAAAGGATGCGGAAACGGGAACGTATCCGGCTTGCGCCGTCCCGGTAAAGGTTCCTGTTTCAATTGTTGCGGCCGCCATGCCTGGTGCCGCGGACTCTGCGCTTGCTTCCATTGACGGTACTGGTGACGGTACCGGAATTTCGGCTATGGCAGGCATGGGGGCTTCGGGCGGCAAGGTCTGGGGCGCGGGGGCCTCCGGGGGGAACGTCATGGACGGACTTTCCCAGGGCGGCGGGGCCGGGACTATGCTGACCGGGACACTGTGGTTTGTATCGGGCCGGAGAGGACGAGGGCCATCGGAGACCAGCCATAAGACACCGCCGTGGATAAAGACCGAGATGCTTAAAAAGAGAAAAAGCGGATTAGCTTTCCTGATTCTCATAGGCCAGGCTTATCGTTGTAATTCCCGCGTTCCTGATGATATCCAGGACTTCAAAAAAACCGCCGTAGCGCACCCGTTCGTCTCCCCTAAGTATGACCCCCGCGCCGGGCTTTTCCCGGGCCAGGGCGGAAGCCGCCGCTTCCACAGCTTCAAGGGTCGCGGGAGCATCGTTGATAAAAATTCCGCCGTCGGTGTCTATGGAGACAACCATGTCCGGTTCCGTCCGCTCGTTTTCGCGGGGAGAATTGGGAAGTTCCAGGGGCAGGCCGGGTTCGAGAAAAGCCGAGGTCAGGATAAAAAAGAGCAGAAGCTGGAATACAATGTCCATAAGGGGGGTAATGTCGAGCCCCGCGTTCAAAGTCTTACGTCGCAGAAATGGCTTCATACGCATTCTCCGCGTCATCCCTGGAAAGCATCGAAAGCGTTGCTCCGGTATGGACATTGAGCCGGGAAATCAAAAATTGAAGATCCTCCGAGCGTCCGCTTACCAGGTCGGAAAAATAGTGATGGGCTATGAGGGTGGGAATGGCCACCAGCAGCCCGAAGGCGGTGGTGAGCAGGGCAACCCAGATGCCCCCGGAAAGGAGGCCCACGTCGGCCCGCCCGCCAATGGATTCAAGCTTGCGGAATACCTCAATCATTCCCAGTACCGTACCGAGAAGGCCGCAGAGCGGGGCAAGGTGGGCAATCGAGGCCAATATGGAAAGTCGTTTTTCGCTTTTCCGTATGATTTCTGAACCTTCAACAAAAAGGGTTTCGGAAGCTCCGTCTTCGCCCATGCAGTCAAGGTAGGCCCTGGTCATTTGGGTAAGATAGCCCCGGACATTTTGGGTCATAAGGTTTTTTCTCAGCGCGGTAAGTTCACCGGTTTTTCCTTCGCAGCCCAGGGCTTTAAGAAATTCATCCGGACGCTGGCGGCTCCTAAAAAAGTAAAAGCCCCGTTCAAGAATGACGGCCAGGGAAAAAACTGAAAAAACAAGCAGGGGGTACATTACCCAGCCTCCCTTCAGAAATAAATCAAGCATGGCTTATTCTCCTCTCGCGTACTTTTTGATTTCCCCGTACAGTTCCAGGAGGCTGTCCACGATGCGTGGAGAGGTACGGAGGAAAAGCGACGAGGGTACGATACTGATGTTCATTTCCCTTCCCGCCCTGGTTCTGGCTATCACCGAATCGGCGGCAAGTATGTCCTCTGGTTTTGTGATGGACATGGCGCCAAAGAGAAAGTCCGGGTCCTCGGCCAGTATGTATTCAGGCGAAAGTATGGGCTGGGCGGCGTTCAGGCCTCCGGCGATATTTTCTACCCCCAGTATGCTGAGGATTTCCCCGGCCAGGGATTGGGAGGTAAAGGCCATGATGGGGCTGGCCGAATAGAGGAAGGCCCCTTTCAGGTTGAGGGGGCTGCGCCTGAGTTCCGCTTTAAGCCCGTCAAGCCGGGCCTGGGTTTCGGCCATCAGGTTCCGGGCCTCGGCTTCTTTTCCGCTGAGCCTCCCCAAAAGTATTGTACTGTTAAAAATATCCGCCAGGGAGTCGGCGTTGTGGAGGAGCACCGTATAGCCCCGTGAAGCCAGGTCCTCTATGAGGGCGGCGTTCATGGCATTGCCGATAACCAAGTCTGGTTCCAGGGCGATGATCGCCTCAAGGCTGGGCCGCGCCGTATTCCCCACCGTGGGGAGGAGGACGGTTTTTTCCTCAGGCCATATCGGGTCCCTGCCGGAGCTGACCCCGGCAATGACCGATTCGGCGCCCAGCATGTAGAGGACCTCCACCGCTCCGGGGGACGTAATGACTATGCGCCGGTAGTTTGCGACGGGGACCCTGTTGCCCGCCCCGTCAACGATAGAGCTGTTGTTGTTTTCCGTAACAAGCCGCCAGTAGAGTTCAGCGGCGCTTTGGCTTTCCGCCGTGGTTCCCGTTGTTTCCGCGGGTCCTGTTCCGGCCTGTTCCTTCTGACCCCAGGCGGTAAGGTGCCCGCTTGCAAGAAAGAGCAAAATGAGAACCAGAACCGGAACGCCCGGTAGCGATATAGTTTTACGCATAAACAGCCTTCTCCTTTTTCGCCGCGTTTATGGCGGTCTTAAGGACCTCCACGGCGATGTTGTTGCCCCAGAATATTCCGTCGGGGCTTAACGCCCAGGCGGAACCCCGCGCCGGGGGAATCAAAAACCTCATGTCCCCAAGTTCTTTTATTTTTTCCGTTATGGCCTTTTCCGCCCCCGGAGGGAGTCCGGCGGCCATTCGTTTTGGATCGTAGAGGCCGAACTGGAGTTCCCCCAGCATGCGGTAATACCGTTCGTACTGTTTGTTTATCGGGGAGACAAAACGCTGGCCCGGCGCCATGGAAAAGATGCTGAAACCGGCAAGCCGTCCCCCCGCGCCTGAGCCTATGGGGATGAGGTCTCCGTTTTCATATTGAATATGAATGTAGCGGTACGCGTCCCTGCCGGGCCTGGCCAGTTTGGAAAGTTCCAGCAGGGTAAAGCCCGCCCCCGCGAGCTTTTCGTAAAAAAGATGGTGGCGCTCCCGGTCCCATTCAATATTTCGTATAAATTCGGTTTCCTTGTTTTCGATGGACTGGGCCAGGGCCGAACCCTTGTGTATCATGAGGGAATAAAAACTCACGCTGTCTATGCCCGACTCAATGCAGATTTCCGCGTCCCCGCTTATTTCTTCGATACTTTGATCGGGGTAGCTGTAGATGATGTCTATGCCCAAAACGCCTCTAAAGGCGGCCCTGAGTTCCCGGAGCGCCTCCAGGGATTTTTCGCCGTCAAAGGTCCGCCCCAGGACTTTTCTGCCCCGGCCGGAAAAGGTCTGTATGCCCACGCTGAAACGGTTTACGCCCAGCTCCGCCAGGGCCAGGGCCTTTTGTACTCCCAGGTTATGCTGGGTTGTCTCAACGCTTATTTCGCAGTCATCGGCCAGGGGTATGTGGTCCCGAAGGGCTCTGAGTATGAGGGCGAACTGATCAACGGAAAGTACCGTGGGGGTGCCGCCGCCAAAGTACACCGAGTTAAAGGGCTGTTCCCTGACATAGGGATACGCGCCAAAGGCTTTGAGTTCGTCTGCTATGTAGGCGGCGTAGGCGTCGAGGTCGGCCTTGCTCCGTTCCTTGCGGTTAAGGTTACAGAAGCTGCATATCTTGTCGCAGTAGGGAACGTGAATATAGATGCCCCTGGGGAGGCTTCGGGCCTGGGGGCCGGGACCTTCCCGCAGTTTCTTTTCCACGTCCGCCCAGCTTTTCATTTTGAGGAGGCGTCCCAGTCCCTTAGGCTTACCCAGCAGGGCCCCGAGGCTCGCCTCAGCGTCGTGGTGGGAGCGAAACCGTTCAGTAAACAAGGCTTGCTTCCCCACACTTTTTCTACACCTGCTGTATTTCTTCCTTTTCCTTAGTGGTAAATATTATTTTTACCACGAACTTCACGAACAGACACGAACTCGTGGTCTAAAGGGTAAGCTTTTTCGTGATGGTTCGTTTGGTTCGTGGTTTTTCTCTTATATTCTTCTTCTGAACG
>JAITEW010000290.1 GCA_031281855.1 Treponema sp. | reverse complement strand
GGTGACCAGTGCGGTTTTGCCGTCAAGCCTGAATCTGTCAAGAATTGTCTGGGTCATACACGCTCCTTAGTATAGGGAAGTATAGCGGATCACAGGAGGTGTATAAAAGAGCTAAAGTTCCCTGAGAGGACTGGACATTTTTACACACTACTCTATAGAATATGACAATGTGACTGGTTCCTGCCCCGTGGAACCGGGAACTTACGAGGAGGTCAGTTGTCGGATAAGGATTTACGGATTAATGAACAGATTCGGGTGCGGGAAGTCCGCCTCATTCGGGATGAGGGAGAACAGCAGGGGATCATGCCCACTCTGGAAGCGCTCGCAATTGCTAAAGAACAGGGTTTAGACCTTGTGGAAGTCGCGCCCCAGGCGGTTCCTCCGGTGGTTAAGATCCTGGATTATGGTAAGTTCAAATTCGAGAATGAAAAGAAAGTACGCGATTCCAAGAAAAAGCAGAAACTGCTTAAACTGAAGGAAATCCGTATGCAGCCGAAAATTGACGAGCATGATTTGGATTTTAAGTCCAAACATGTAAGGGAATTCCTGGCGGAAGGCAACAAGGTCAAGGTCACGGTCCGCTTCAGGGGCCGGGAACTGGCCCATACCGAACTCGGTTTGGATGTCCTGAAGGATGTGTTGAAAAGGATAGAGGGGGACTATGTCATGGATAAACCCCCGGCTATGGAAGGCCGGTTCATGTCCATGGTAGTGGGCCCGAAATCCAAAAAATAGGCCCGGCATTGTCCGGACCCGGAGTTTAACTCCATACCAGAATCTATCAGAGGTGGCAGTATGCCTAAGATGAAAACCAAGAAAAGCGCCGCGAAACGCTATTCCTTTACGGGAACTGGCAAGGTTAAATACAAGAAACAGAACCTTCGCCATATTCTTACCAAAAAATCAAGCAAACGAAAGCGGAATCTCCGGCACACGGGCATCCTGTCAAGCGACAATGTGCCGGTTATCAAAAAACAGCTCCTGCCTTACGGCTGAGAGCGTCTAAGTCTTATAGAGAGGTAAATCACTATGGCAAGAGCAGTAGACGGTTCCAAACGCAAGAACCACCGCAAAAAGATACTCAAACTGGCAAAGGGCTATTGGGGCCGCAGGCACTCAAACTACAAAGTCGCGAAAGACGCGGTTACCAAGGGGCTTTTCTATGCCTACCGCGACCGCCGGGACAGGAAAGCCGATTTCCGGCGGATTTGGATCATCAGGATCAACGCCGCCTGCAGGGCAGAAGGGCTTTCGTACTCCAGGTTCGTGGACGGCCTTACTAAGGCGGGAATTACCATAAACCGGAAGGCCCTGGCGAACATGGCTATTGAAGACGATACCGCTTTCAAGGCCGTAATCGCGCAGGTAAAAGCGGCTTTAGGAGCCTAAGATATGATAACCCTCGAGCAGGTCAAACTGCTGGAAACCAAAATCTCCAAAACCATTGATTATGTCAAAAAGGTGACCCAGGAGAATTCCCTTCTTAAAGGAAAATTGGATTCCTACCAGGAACGGATTGATGAGCTGGAGGTTCTTGTACAGCGTTTTAAGGAGGAACAAAGCCGTATCGAGGACGGGATCCTTTCCGCCCTTGACAGGCTTAACCAGTTTGAAGACGCTGTGGAAAACGCCCTTTCCGAACAGGGCGCGTTAGGGAAAAAAGCCCCTAAAGGGGCGAAAAACCCCGATTCCGGGGCGCCAGGGGCTGATCCGGTAAAAAGCGAAGCGCCAAAACCGGAACCTTCCGGCCCTGCGGGGGAAGAAGCCGAAGAAACGGACCCCCAAAACGCCCCGGAGGAGCCTGATGCCGCCGGGCGGGATTCGCCTGCAGAAAAAGAAAGCGGGGAGCTGGATATTTTCTAACCTTGTATGCCGAAAAATGAACTGCATATTGAAGTTCTGGGAACCTCTATTTCCATATCCGCTGATGAGGAAGAAGAGTACCTAAACCGGCTCCTTGAAACTTACAAAAAAGCGGTAGAAGACACCCAGGCATCCACAGGAATAACGGATCCCTTAAAAACCGCTGTCCTTACAGGCTTTCTCCTCTGCGACGAAGTCCAAAAAGCCAGGCAGGAAAAACCGGGGAAAAAGGGCTATGAAGAGCAGGAAGCCGAAGCCCTGGCTCTGGATCTCATTTCCAGGCTTGAAGGCGTTCTTGATGATAAAACGCCGCTCCCTGAAGGAACCGCGAAGGAAACGGACCGGGGCTCTCCGGGGGGCCCTATGATTCTGAAGCTGAAAAACCCTGTAAAGAATTACGACTGGGGGGATCCCCAGTGGATACCCGAATTATTGGGCCAACGGAACATATCCCGGATTCCCTGGGCCGAACTCTGGATGGGCGTTCATCCCGGAGGGCCTTCCTGCGTTCCCGAAGCGGGTAACGAAAACAGGCCGGACAGGGAACCTCTTCTTTCCCGGCTGATTGAGGAAGATCCGGGGTATTATCTTGGCGAAGAAACGGAAAAAACATTCGGCGCCCTGCCGTTCCTTTTCAAAGTGCTGGCAGCAGGGAGGCCCCTTTCCATCCAGGCGCACCCGAACCTGGAGCAGGCCCGGGAAGGCTGGGAACGGGAAAACCGGGAAGGGATCAGCCTTGACGCGCCGAACCGGAATTACAAAGACCCCAACCACAAGCCCGAGATCCTCTGCGCCCTGAGCCCTTTTACCGCTATGTGCGGATTCAGGGAAGAAAAGGAGATCATGTCCCTGCTCGATGCCTTTTCCCGCAAGGCCCCCCATCCCCTCAGGTTCGGCCTTGAGCCCCTGCACACCGCCCTGGCGGGGCCGGACCCTTTACGGATGTTTTTTACAGCGCTTTTCAACCTGGACCCTGAAACCAGAAAAGCCCTAAGCGTTTACGGAAGGGAACAGAGACTGGAAAAGGATTACCCTGAATACAGGGACGAATGGAAGCTCGTCTCGTGGTTCGCCGAACTTTACCCAGGGGACCCAGGCATCATCGCCCCGCTTTACCTTAATCTTATAGACCTTGAACCCCAGGAGGCGGTTTTCCTTCCGGCAGGGGTTCTCCATGCGTACGTCTACGGCCTTGGGGTGGAGCTTATGGCCGATTCCGACAACGTACTCCGGGGCGGCCTTACCTCCAAACACATTGATAAAGACGAACTTTTCAGGGTGCTGAAATTTTCCCCGTTTATGCCCCGTATCCTCAAGCCCGAAGCAGAGTCTCTGGTTTTTAAATACCCCGTTCCTTGCAGGGAATTTTCCCTTTCGGTTTTTAAGGACTGCAAAAACAGGTATGACGAACCGGGCCCTTCAATCGTGATTGTTACCGAAGGGGAAGTCCGCATTTCAGACGGCAGAGAAGAAAAATGCCTCAAAAAAGGTGAGTCCGCGTTCATCCCTGCAGGCGCCGCTTCCGGGGGCCTGTCTTTTTCGGGGAATTACACCCTCTACGCCGCAGGAACCGGCAGCGCCGAAAAGTCCTGGTGAAAATTCTGGTAGACGCCGACTCCTGTCCCAAGCAAGCGCGGGAACTGATCCTCCGTTTTTCAGCGCGAACCGGCGTTCAGGCCGTCTTCGCCGCGAACCGCCCCATTCCGGGCATAACCGGCGAGGGAAGCATGGAGATCTGCCCGGCAGGCGAAGGTTCAGCGGATGACCGCATCGTGGAACTGGCCCGGCCCGGGGATATGGCGGTCACCAGGGACATACCTCTGGCGGAGCGCCTGGTCGGCGCGGGCATTCTTGTCCTTGACGACAGGGGCAGTATTTTCACTGCCGAAAATATCCGGGAGCGCCGTTCGCTGAGGGATTTTATGGTAGGCCTTGCGGAAAACGGCCTGGACGCCGAGCGGGCCTCTTCGTATGGTA
>JAITEW010000228.1 GCA_031281855.1 Treponema sp. | reverse complement strand
CTCCAAGGGGCCGGATCAGTTTCAGCATATCGCCGGTGGAAAACGAGTCCAGCCTGAGGCTTGCCTGTATATGCCTGGGATCGTAGTCCAGGGAGCCCTCAAGGGAAAGGCTCGAAAGGCGGACATCCCCATACTCTTCCATGTCCCTGAACCTGAGAACAGAGAGGATGAACGTAAGCCCCATGTCTTCCCTGATAACCGAAGCGTCCAGGGCGGAAAAGGTTACCGGACCGGCTTTAAGGTTTTCCCCAAAAAGGCTTATTTCCTGTCCCATGGTAGTGATATACAGTTCCGCGCTGATACGCTCATCGTTTTCTTCATCGCCATAGAGCCCCAGATCCGTTATCTGTAAAAAACCGTTAGGCGCCAGAGGGAAGCCAATTTCCCCCTGATACCGGATAGTCCCTTTGGAAGAATGAACCGAACAGTCGCTGATCCTGACCCCCCCGGCACCGCCCTGGCAGGCAAGGGTAAACGACGCGTTCCCCAAAAGCGTCTGCTGCGGCAGCAAGCCCTTCAGATCCAGGGCGTATTCCGGCGTCCCGGCCCCTTCTTTTTCAAGAGACGCGGTGCCTGAAAGCTTTAAGGAAAGCCACTGGTTATAACCAGCCCAGGGGCCGGTAAAGGTAATAAGATCCTTTGGCGAAAAATTTTCACCTGTAAACGCGGCCCTGAGCTTCTGCTCCCCGAGATCCCAAAACAGGGAAATATCCACCGGGGACCTGTCGTATATCTTCCGCAGTTCCAGCCGGCTGTCTCTGAGGAGAAGGCTCATCGAAAGAGATCTGGTGCGGAACGTATCGCCTGACAGGGAAGGGATGACAATAGACGCCCTTCCTTCTGCGGCGCTTATCGAGTATTCGCCGTTAACGCGGCCGGTCATAGACGCCGAAAGGGCCATCCCTCCAGGGGCTGTTTTTGCCGGCGAGAACCGGAACATGTCCCCCAGGCCCGGACCGCTTCCGGGGTTAAGCCTCCCTAAAGCGCTCCAGCGCCCCTGGAGGCTTATTTGCCCCTTGTGTATGGAAACGTCCAATCCAAGGTTCCTGAGGCTGAAATTCCCGGCTTCCCCTGCGAGTTCCCATAAGCCGTTTCTGAGGCGTATGTGAAAATTGTCAGGCAAAAACCCCAAACTTCCGGGCTCCCCGGTTCCCAAAGAAGAAAGAAGGCGAAGCAGGTCTTCGTCCTGTTCAAAATCCAGGGTCAGCACCGGGCGATCCACACGGGCTGACGAGAAAGCCTCGCCGGTTCTGCCTGCGATAAGGGCCGGAAGGGAATAGGAAAGCCTGAGCCTTGAGACCGACAGGACCATGCCGCCATCGTCCCTAAGGATCTTTACGTCCCTTAAGTCCAGGGTCCCGAAAATCGACGGCCCCAGGGAGCCGTATTCCAGCCTCCTCCCGATGAGGCTCTCGATCCTGCCGATAAAGGCATCCTTAAGCTCCTCCATATTCCGCTTAACGGAGATCTGGATAGGCCTGAGTACCAGGACCGTAAGACCCACGAGGACCCAAAAAACGAAGAACATAAAGCTTATCTGTATGAGGTATTTTCTACCCCCGGTTCCGGCCAAACGGCATAACCCTCCATTATCAATATCGGTTAAAAGGCCGTTGTTGACCAGATAGGACGGGCGTCCGCTCGCTCTTGTATTTCCATTCCTTAAATAAAGTGGACGACGACAGGTTCCCTAATAACACAGCCGTCTTGCCACAAACACGGCTCAGCTTTTATGATACGTTTACCTTTATTATGACGATTCTTAACAATTTCGCGGTTTTTGAGGGCTGCGACGGCAGCGGAACTACGACACAACTGGGGATACTGAAGGATTTCTTCGGGTCCAGGGCCGGAAGCGGCGGTTTTCCGCTTTTTTATCCCACTTTTGAGCCTACTGAGGGCCCTATAGGCCGCATTATCCGGGCGGGGCTGAAGGGCGAATTTCCCCTGGTTCCCGAAACCGTAGCCTTCCTCTTTGCCGCGGACCGCAGCGAACACCTCTACGGCCCGGACGGCGTCGCCGAACGCTGCGCCAGGGGGGAGCTGGTGGTTTCGGACCGTTACGTCCCTTCCTCCCTGGTATACCAGGGCCTGACCTGCGGGGAAGAGGTCCCTTTCAGGCTGAACCGGGACTTCCCCTGTCCTGAACTCATCCTTTTCTTCGACATCGACCCCGAAACAGCCCAGAAACGCATGGCAGGGAGGCGGGAAAAGGAGATCTACGAGTACCTGGATTTCCAGATCCGGGTCCGGGAACGTTACCTGAAAATTCTTCCCGGTTTTACGGCCGCCGGAACGAGGGTGGAAACTATCGACGCGTCCCGCGGCCCCGAAGAAGTAGCCGCCCGGATCTGGAGCCATATTCAAAAAATGCCGATATTCAAAAGGTGAAATCAGGCAAAACCAAAGCCTTCAGCCTCTTAGCCCTCCTTCTCCTCTTCATGCTTCCGGGCGCGGATCTGGATGCGTATTTTGTTACTTATAAGGAACAGTATTACCGGCTCTATCACCTTCACTACATTCAATATCCGGACGACACGATGGAAAACATCTACTGGCTGGAACAGGCCGTCAAGGCCGATTTCTGCAACCCTCTTTACGCGCTGGCGCGTATCGAAAACGAAACCCAATGGGAAAAATACCGCTACCTCTTTATGATGCACCTGAACCTCAAGCTCGTGGAACAGCACCTTTTGCTGGGAAACAAGTGGAACAAACGGACCGCCTATTTTTACAACGCCCCCTGGAAAGAACAGAACCTGGACAGCCTTAACACCGCCGAAACCTGTTACCGCACCGCCCTCTACTACTGGAACGAGGCCCTGACCTGGGCCGCTAAGGCGCAGGAGAAACGCTTCTACTTTATCAACCTGGAAAAGATACAGTTCTGGGAGGACGAAGCCGGACGCATCGGGGACGGTTCGCTGGACTACGGTAAAACCATTACCCGTGAACTCAATCTGATCCAAAATGTCAGGGAGCAGTTTCAGGCTATGGATGAGAATACCTACTAAACTCCCTTAACGCTGAAACTCATCCGCTGTATAGGTGAAGGGCCGTATTTGAGGATCGCCGCGCGGTGGGCTTTGGTCGGGTAGCCTTTGTGTTTTTCATAGCCGTACTGGGGGTAAAAAAGGGCGTAGAAGTCCATCATCCGGTCCCTGGAGGTTTTCGCCAGTATCGAGGCGGCCATGACCTCGGGAACAATGGAATCGGCTTTGACCAGAGGCGTACAGGGCGCGGGTATGTCAGGAGCGTAAAGGCCGTCTATGACTGCGGTATAATTCCGCGTCTCCTGACCGGTTTTTTTGCTCCTTTCAAGCAGATCTTCGTAGGCCCGCTTCATGGCCAGGAGGCTGGCCTGGAGTATGTTTATCCGGTCAATCTCAGCGGCATAAGCCCAGCCGACGCCCCAGGCTGTTGCTTTTTCGCAGATAATGCCCCTGGCGGTTTCCCTGGCCCTGGAAGAGAGCTTTTTGGAATCCCCAAGAATTTCAAAAGGAAAATCGTCCGGAAGCGCCACAGCAGCGGCGCAGACCGGACCCGCCAGAGGCCCCCGGCCTGCTTCGTCAATACCGCAGATCATCTTTAGGAACCCGGCTTTACAACGGCGTTAGGCCGGTCAGAGGGGGCAAAGGAACGGTTAAAGGCGGCGATGTTTTCAGCAGCCCAGGCGTTTCCCAGGATATGGGAAAAACCCTCAAAACAGGAACCCCCGATGGTTCCTTCGCCGGGGATCTCGGCCCCGTAACCGGCGAAGACCTCGGAACGCCTGGCGCGGCCCTGGTAGACAAAGACGCAGTCCGTTACCCTGGGAAAGCTGCCCCGGACTTCCGCCGCTCTGGCAAGAAAAGAAGCTTTGACCGTAAAGCCCGCGCCGATAAACAGGGCTTCCGACTTGTCCAGGAGTATTCCGACGCTGTCGCGGGCTTCGGCCTCCAGGGTTCCCCTGTAAACGAGGAGTTCCGACGCGGAAGCTTCCATGACCGACGCGTAATCCGGCGCGGAGGCTGAGGCAGCGGTATTCCTGATTTCCGCGGTAGTTCCATTGAGAATAAAAACCGCGGCTGTTTTCTGCGCAGTTACCCTGAACTCGCAGCTTTCGGATGAAAGGCTCCCGCCCTGGATTTCCATAAGGAGGCCGTAGTTTCCGGCCAGATCCACGGCGCTGCTCAGGATCTCAAGCCGCCCTTGTTGGGAACAGATAACAGGGCGCCGCCGCTCTGCGGCGTCAAGGACCGAGATCCTGCTGTCCTTTATCCGGCAGAAGCTCCCTTCTTCCATGCTGAGGAAAGGCCCTGCCTGGAGGATACTGGTCCCGGAGATCTCCAGAGCGCATCCCTTCATAAGGCTGAAAAGGGCTTCGTCTCCTGCAGGCCGTTCCAGGGTAAGATCCGCCAGCTTAAGCGCCGTTTTTTCCGCTCCTTCCTGAAAAGGACCGGCGCTGATACCGGCGCCGGAGCCGAAAACGATGGAAGCCCCCGGGCCGTCCGGGGAACCTGAAATGAGAATTTCCTGCGAAACAAACAGGGGCTTATCAAGACGCAGGCTTCCCGTGATCATGATGCTTCCCAGATTCCTTTCCCTGGCGTAGTCCAGGGCTTCTTCAAGGGTGGAAAAGGGATTGTCTTTTCCGCCAGGAGCCCCGGTTCGTTTGGGAGAAAATTCAGGGGAAGCCGCGTAAATGGTTTTGGGATCCATGCGGATATTCCACAACCGGGATTCAAGAAGGACAGGGTCCGGAGGCGGGCTGTAATACTCGGCGCCGATTACGTAGTTTTTTGCCTCTCCCGGGACAACAGGCAGTTCCAGGGAATAAGGCCCTCTGCCCAGGTAGACCTCTTCGCCGTTAACAGCGATCTTGAGGCTTCCTGGCTGGGAAAGGGAAAACTCCAACTGTACAGGTGATGAAAAAACCCCGGCAGCAGCGTTGGTCAGGATGGCGCTGTTATCACCCGGCCCTCTGCCGGTTTGGGAAAAAAGAAAAGGCGCAGCGAGCAAAAAAACAAGCCCTGTCCGCGTTTTCAATTTCATGCCGCCTCCTGTTCCTTCAGGGATTTTTAATTGTCTTCGTGAATTACCTGCAGCACATCCCTGAGTGCCGGGTCCTGGGTGTAGTAGTACTCTTCCAGTTCCCCAGGGGTCAGGCCAACCAGTTCATGGCTCATATAGTGGATCCAGAGATCTTCATCGTCAACCGAAAACTCATGCTTCCGGCACCAGTAATCAGGCTGTACAGGCAGTTGATCCGCTTTGTTATAGAAATACTTGTAATCATGGACTGCCACCTTGAGATCTTTCCTGGGTATTCCTTTCTCCATTATCATGTTTGTCAGATGGTTGATAGTCCTGCCTGAATCAAAGATGTCGTCCACAAGGAGGATCCTGTCCCCGGTTCTGAGGGCTTCAGGGGAGTAGGTCCAGCCTTCCACCTTTACCTCGTCTGATTCCCGTATCCCTGTATAGGAACGGGCCACCATAGCGGCGTAATATACCGGCCTTGCCCTGTGGAGCACTACTTTGAAATATTCGCTTATCACGTTGCCCAGGTAAACCCCTCCTCTGAGGGACACATAAATCACATCAGGGATGAAGCCGTCGCGGTAAATCCTGTGGGCCAGCTTAAGGGCATTATTCCGTACTATGTCGTAAGGGAGAAATTCCTTCTTCATGAAAACAGTGTAATCTATTTCAGGTACTATTTCCACAAGGTCAAAAAGGGCTAAGCCAGGAACGGCTCCGGCGCAGGACCGAGTCCGGGTGCTTCCTGTTGATTTCGAGGATAGCTTCTTCAAGGCGCCGGTCTTTCCTGCTCTTCCCGCGGGCAGCGCTGTCTTCGAAGAGTTCCTGCGGGTGGAAAGAGTTCCCTGTTTCCAGGTTCATGAGCCCTGCGCCGATGAGCCTGACGCCTCCGGAGCTTTGGTATTTTTTATGGAAAAGGCCCAGTATGCGATCGTACAGTTCGTTCAGG
>JAITEW010000186.1 GCA_031281855.1 Treponema sp. | reverse complement strand
ACCTCGGTGGATCACGGCACCGCTTTCGGCAAGGCCGGGAAGAACCGGGCCAATGAGGAAAGCCTCGTGGACGCCATCAGGCTGGCGGTAACCTTCGCGGAGAATTGGGATAGATTTGTGAAGAAGTAAGCCCCTGGGCTACCGGGATATTTTTACATAGACCGAGAGGCCGGATAACAGAGCGGTACGCAGTACTTCGGGATCCAGGAGGGGGGAGTCCGGGGAATCTGTCCCGGTTGAGTCTCCTCCTCCGGAAGAAGCGCCGGGAATGAATTTCTCGTAACCCCAGGGAAGGGCAAAGATCTTTTGGATCCCCAGGGAGAGGGTGTAGGGCTCCGGACGGTAAGGCCTGCGGAAAACAATCCCGCCGTCAAGCGCCAGGAACGCAAGGCCCGTATTGTCCAGCCCTATCGGATCCACCTCCCCCTGGAATTCACTGCTTCCGAAAAGCCGCTTCATCTTGAAGTGGTAGTCCGCGTTTGCTTCCCCCTGTAAAACATGGAAGACGCCGAAAGTAATATCGAATTGAAAAAAAGAAGGCTGGAAGAGGAGGCGGACCAGGCCGAAAGCGATATGGGCCTTCAGGGAGCCGCTTACCGTAAAAAAACTGAAGGGAAAAAGAACATAGTGCTGGTTAGAGGCGGTTAAAGAACCTTCGGCGGAGCCTTCCGCGTAGAGCAATCCGGCCCTTCCCTCAAAACGGCGTCTTCCCGCTTCGGGCTTCGAGGCGGCGGGGCCGAGTTTAAGGGCATAGGAGGCCAGGAAGATGTTCAGATCGGTGGCAATAAGCCCTTCATCGTCATTGGAACGGATCTCCGGCTCCGCGCCAAGATAGCGCAGTTCCAGGCGGTGGATTCCGGTGTATCCGGCGGCCAGTCCGTAACCGTATAGACGGGGAACAAGCGGTTTCCCGAAGAACCAGTACAGGCTACCGTCGTTAAAACGGGCGGAGCCGCTTAGAAAAGAGGGGGCAACCATGAAAGGGCCAAGGTAAAGCGGCAGGGACACGCCGAAGAAGCCGGCCTCCCCGCCCTGATTGTAAAATTCCACGTTCCCGAGTTCCAGTTCGGAATATCCGGCCCTGAACGAAGCCCATTGGACGTGGAGGCCGAACCATTTGAAGTCTACCCCGCTCTTAAGGAAAAACATGGACAGATCCGTCTCTGCCCAGGGCAGGGAGGATTTTAAATCGCCCCCCGCGGCTTCAAGGTAAAAGCTTCGGGCCGGACGGTAGGAGAAACCGGAAAGCCAGTACCACGCCGACCCCTCGGCCTCAACCCAGAGATTACCTATCCTTCCAAAGAGAGAAAGCTCCTCAAGGGCGCCGCAAAAGGAAGGAAGGGTGAAAAACAAAAAAAACAAAAGGAGCCCCAGCGTCGCTGCCGGGGCCCCTTTCCCGGTACGAATACCGATTTTTTCCATGCCGGATCTACGGATAGTACTTCCTGTAGAACTCTTTCCCTATCTCCGTGGGGAACATCGGTACGATTACTTCATTGTCGCTGTCGTCAAATCCCTTGGGGAACAGATCTTTGATCTTGCCCAGCCTGATCTTAAAACCAAGAACTTCATAAGAGTCGATATCGCTCAGCGAGTTAATTTTCGTCCACGTATCTGAAGGTTCATTATACCCGTAAAACACCGGGTTTGTTCCGGTTACCTCTACTATGTCATTCAGTTTTAAGTAGTTCAGCGTAAACAATTTTCCCATATCAACGCCGAGCCCGGCGTTGGCCTGTGTAGCGGTCCAGGTTGGGCCTGAAGGAGGCGCATCCCCGGGTATCCAGAATGTGCCGCCGTTTGCAATGACGGCATGTAATTTGTTCACACTGTCCTGGATCCATTTGTAGTCGTCTAAATAGTCTTTGGCCGCTAGGGGAATATAATCCCTGTTGCCCATGGTGTCGTAAACGCTGCTGATGGCGGAAAGGGCGGCAAGGTAATCCTGCTTTGATTTATTCAGCATTGCCGGATCCTGGCTGTTTAAGAAACTGTTCCTGAACGGTAGTCGGCTTACATCTGCGTCGGCCAACTTCGCCGCGAAGGCGTTCTGATCGGCCCAGTCGAATTTCGCGAAGCTGAAGTCCGTGTTCCAATCGTATGAGGCAATCAGCTCAAACGTAGCCTTTAAAATACGGAGGCCTGCTATCAGTACATCCAGTTCCGGTTTGCCGATAATGAGGCCATCCCCCTCAAGCAGGCCGTCCAGACCCAGCGCGGCGATAATCTCCGCATCCAGCGTTACCGACGCGGTTCCCAGCTTGTTAACCCTTCCGGCTATTTCCTCAAATTTGCTGCCGAACACCGAATTGAGAATTTCGTTAAACAAGGCGTTTAAACCCTGGGTGTTGTTCTCCAGCAGGTTCGCGGCCATGAGCAGGGAAAGGGTCGCGGTACTTTGAACCGCGCTGCCGCCGGCCAGATTGGTAAGGGTATCGGTATAAAGCGATGTATCTTTAAGCCAGGCGGGGAGCGTAAAGCCGGGGTAGGTCTCGGAGTAGGGTTTATATCTTTTGACTCCTGAAACAAAATAATAGATACCACCACTCCCTTGGTAATAGTATCCTGTACCCGTACCCCAACTTGGTGGGGGGGAGTCCCACCAATGAACAAAATGTCCATTATTGTCAATATAATCCCATTCGAATACCTCATCCGTATATTCCGCCATCCAGTTGGGTGTAAACAGTACACCCATCGTTCCGGGGTAA
>JAITEW010000150.1 GCA_031281855.1 Treponema sp. | reverse complement strand
TTACCCCTTCACCCATGGTTACTCCTCTTTAGGCGCCAGGACGGGCCTGAATGAAACGAAAGGGGAACAGGAGTCAGGAGGAAGGGAACCGCGGATTTCAGGCCCCACGGAGCCTGAAGGGTTGATCCAGGCCCCTCCGCGGACAACCTTCTCAGGGGAACCGGGATCCGAGGCTTCCGGCCCCGGGGGAAGGAAATCCAGAGGCGCGTAAGGAGTCTTACACCATTCCCAGTATTTCCCGGCTATCCCCGATTTTGCGGCGTATTCCCATTCCGTTTCCGTAGGAAGCCGGGCTTCCAACCCCGGTAATTCCTGCTGAAGCCCGGCGCTGAGCCATTCGCAGAAGGCTTCGGCGGCGTACCAGGATACGCCTGACACTGCGCTCAGGGACCCTTCAGGGGCGCCCGGGAAGTCTTCATTTTTAAGGTATTCCGCTGTAACCAGTCCCTGGCTGGTGAGGGTTCCGGTATTTTCCTGGTTCCACGCCGGTTTATCCCTCAAAAAGGCATCCCAAACCTCACGGGTTATTGCGGTTTCAGCTATATAGAACCGTCCGGCCCTCGCCTGGCGGGGAAACGCCCCGGTTTGGACAAAAGAGCCTCCCGTGAATTCCAGAAACTTCATTCCCCTTACGGCTACGGCGGCGCCGGAACCGGACAGGCGGGTCCGTCCGCCTGCGGCCAGGGACGCCGCGGCGTCTGCTTCTTTTTGGTACCACTCTGAACCGGCTATTTCCGAAGCCCCCGGGCCCTGGAGCACATCGGCGAGCCATGCCGCGGTTCCGGGGTTTTCGCCCAGATAGCCGAGTATGTCCTCAAGGGAACCCAAAAGGGTGGCCGGCGAAGGTGAAAGCCCCAGGTTGTCAAGGAGGAATTTGGCCCGCAAGAGGTCCCTCAGGGACGAACGGGTAACGCCGAAGCGGACAGACACCGCAAGGGTTCCCTTCATTCCGGCCAGGACCTCGGGATTCGAGGCCCCGGGCCCCAGGCGGTAAGCCCCTTCAGACAGGCTCAAGGGCGTCTGGTAAGCCGCAGTAGGCTCGCCTGTGAAGGTCCAGGCCGCGAAAGACCCGGCTTCTACGGTAAAGGCCTTTACGGGATCGGCGGAAACAAGTTCGGCATTTACCCGGATTTTCAAAGGGAAAAAAACCGAGCCCAGTACCCGGCCTGGTATTTCCAGTTCCGACCTCCAGGGGCTAAAACCGGGCAGGGTTATTTCAACCGAGCGCCTGCCTTTCCGGACAAAGATCCCGCAAGGCGCAGCGTCCTGGTATACCCCGTCTACCCTTACGGCCGCCCCGTAGGGTTCGGTTTTGACTTCCAGGATGCTCCCGGGATTGGAAAGCCCGGGGTAAAGGAAAATAAAAAACAGGATAATCAGGATTATGAAGCCGTATAGCGCCGCGAGGTATACCCCGGGACGCAGGCCCAGAAAGGGCTTAAACCGTATTTTGTCTTCTTCTAATATAGTAGTGTCAATTTCCTCTAAAGGAGGCCTTTTATCCGGCATTGCTGGCATTATAGGAAAGGCGCCGGATCTTGTCAACAAGAAGACTTCGTGTTAGCTTTTATGTAATGGACAAGGAGATTGATTTTTTTGACCGTATACAGCAGGCTACCGAAGCATACCTGACAGCGAGGCAGAGGAACAGGCGGATAAAAAAAGAAAAGCAGAAACGGAAGAACCCTGTTCTGGACTGGGTGGAAGCTTTCCTTTGGGCCGCGGGAGTGGTGCTTCTTATAAACCAGTACCTCTTTCAGGCCTATCAGATCCCTTCGGGATCGATGATCGATACCCTCCTTATCGGGGACCGCATCTTTGTCAACAAGATAATATACGGCCCTGAACTTCTGCCAGGGTTGGGAAAACTGCCGAGCCCGGTCAAGCCTAAACGGAACGATATCATCATTTTTGAAAACCCTTCTTATATTTCCAGGGGTACTGCTTTTGATGTGGCCCAGCGGATCATTTACATGCTGACCCTTTCGTTTGTGGACATAGACCGGGATGAATCCGGCGAGCCTAAGGCCCATTTCCTGATAAAGCGGGCTGTCGGCATGGGGGGGGACTGGTTTGTCTCCCATAGAGGGGACCTGAAGATACGCTTCGCCGGTGAGGATCGCTGGGTTGATGAACAGGATTTCCATGACCGCCGCGGGATGGTTCACACCATAAGCCGCCTGATGGACGAAGGGTCCTACCCGGCCCTGGAAGCGGCAGGCAGGGCGGCGGCGTATACGGACCTGGGGCTCCCGGTCCCGCCTTCTTTGGCTCAGGAAGCCGCTCCGGTGAACAGCCTGAGGTACCCCGACTACCTGGCTCACGAAAAATCCCGGCTTGAGATCCTCCGGGCGGCTTACCCCCATGACAGCCGTTACCGGGCCAGGCTGGCGCGGCATACCCAGGGATGGTACGTACCTGAGACCCGGATTCTTCCCTTAGGGGACAACAGGGATAATTCCCGTGACGGCAGGTATTTTGGTCCTGTAAAAAGTTCCCGGATTCTGGGCAAGGGTTCGGTGATCTATTTTTCATGGCCCAACCTGGGGCGTATAGGTTTTATCCGGTAACGGGGAAGCGCTATGTTTGATAAATGGCGGAAGTATTCCTATGCGGCGCAAAAAAGCCAGCGCCACCGCGTCAGGCGGATCCTTCTCTGGATAGCTGTCTTTTTCATTGTTTACACGTCGCTTACGTCCCTGGTTTTTTCCATGAAGGCTTTGGAGACTAACGCCATGAGGCCCGGCTTTGAGGCAGGCGACAGGCTTGTTTTTTCTTCCTACAGGATCTATTCCCTTGTGCCGGGCCTGAAAATGGACTATAGCTCCCTTCCGTTCCGCCGAGGTAACGCGGTGCTGGTGGATATGTCGTTAAAGGAAAAACCGAAGCTTTTCTCCCAGCTTTTGGATGGGATTCTGCGCTTCTTTACTGCCCAGCGTTTCGGCCTCCTTAAAGGCAGGGAACAGATTTACCTTAAACGGGTTATCGGCCTTCCTGGTGATGAAATTACTATAACCAACTTTGTGGTCCGCGTTAAACCCAAAGGGGACGCCTACAGTTTTACCGAATACGAGCTTTGGGATTCCCCTTATGTAGCGGATATTCCCCAGGTGCCGGCGCTTTGGGACGAAAGCCTTCCTTTTTCGGGGAACATGGAAAAGATCCTGCTGGGCGAAGATGAATGTTTTGTCCTTTCAGACGACCGGAGCAATACCAACGATTCCCGTACCTGGGGGCCTGTACCGGTCAGGCTCATAGCCGGGAAGGCGCTTTTTCGCTACTGGCCATTTACCCGTCTGGGCCGCCCCTAGGCCTGGTTTTGCTTTTTTATGGAAGCATCTTTTTATATTCATGTTCCCTTTTGTTCCGGCCTCTGCGATTACTGCGACTTTTATTCGGTCCCTGTCCGTCAGGGAGACGAACGCCTTGGGCAGTATCTTGACCGGGTCCTCCTTGACGCCAGGGAAACTGCCTGCCGCTTTAATGCGGGGCCTGCGCCTACGGTGTATATAGGCGGCGGGACTCCATCTGTACTGGGCGCGTCAGGGATACGCAGGCTCCTTAACGGTCTTGAGGGCTTTTGGAATTCCGGCGCTGCTGTAGAAATCACCGTGGAAGCCAACCCGGAAACCGCGGACCGGGCTTTCCTTGAAAGCTGCCGGGAAGCCGGGGCGACCCGGATCAGCCTTGGAGTGCAGAGTTTTCACGAAGCTTCCCGCAAGGCAGCAGGGCGCGTTGGGGACTGCCGCATCCTGCCTGAAAGGCTCGCGATGGTTTCCGAAATTTTCCCCCACGCCTTTTCGGCGGATCTCATCTCGGGCCTTCCTTTTCAGGATGACGCGGTCCTTCTCAGGGACCTTGAGACGCTTCTTTCCTATGAGCCCGCCCATGTTTCCCTCTACGCCCTGACCCTGGAGGAAGGGACTCCGTTGTACGAAGCCTGCCGGGCCGGGAAGGTTGCCTCTCTGCCGTCCCAGGATGAAGCGGACCTCCTCTGGATACAGGGAAGGGATTTTCTGGAACGTTCAGGCTACCATCAATACGAGGTTTCCAACTTCTGCCTCCCCGGAAAAGAGTCCCGCCACAATCTGCGTTACTGGCGCATGGAAAACTGGTTCGGCCTGGGCCCCGGGGCATCGGGAACAATCATTGACGACGAACAGGGAACAGCCCTGCGGCTGACGGTAAAGAGCGGTATCGAAAGCTGGCTGGACCGGCGCCCTGGGGATCAGGGGGCAACGGAGGAATTGATTGCCGCTCCGGCGCTTATCAAAGAAACCCTCCTTATGGGCTTCAGGTACTGCAAGGGCCCGGACCCGGAACTGTTCAAAAAACGGTTCCGCCTGGACCTGGAGGATGCCATTCCCGGGACACTCGCGTCCTGGCGCGGCAAGGGCCTGCTGCGGGACAGCCCGGCGGCTCTTACCGCAGAAGGGCTCCTCGTTCTGGACCGTTTTCTGATCGAAGCCTTTGCCGAGATTGACGCTTTCTTACATTGACGCTGGCTGCTAAAGTGAATCATACTATAAAAAAGGAGATCTTATTCTATGTCGAAAACGAGAATCGCGATAATCGGGACCGGCGGCATTGCCGGCGCGCATGTGAACTCATATTTGCGCATGAAGGATGTGGAAGTAATAGGAGGCGCGGACATTGTAAAAGGTAAGGCCCGCGCATTTCTTGATTCGTTCGATTTGAAAGACGCAAAGGATTATCCTTCAGCCAGAGAAATGCTCGATGCCCTGAAGCCCGACGCCGTCAGCGTAACGACCTACAATTCAACCCACGCTGAATGTACCGTTGAAGCCCTGCGGCATGGCTGCCATGTGCTGCTGGAAAAACCTATGACCGTTACCCTTAACGAGGCCCTGGCTATCAGAAAAGCCGAAAAGGCAGCCGGGAAAATCGTGACCGTCGGGTTTCAGCCCCGGTACGATGTGAGGATGCAAAAAATAAAAGAAGTAATACAATCAGGCGCGTTAGGGAAGATCTACTATGTCCAGACCGGCGGGGGCCGCTTCAGGGGCATACCCGGAGGCACCTTTATTGAAAAGCAGTACGCCGGCGTCGGCGCCCTGGCGGACATCGGGTGCTACGGCCTGGACATGGCTTTGAACGCCATAGGTTATCCCCGGCCCCTGACGGTTTCGGCAAGTTCTTTTGACTACTTTGGCAAAAGCAAGAAATACAATTCCCCTAAAGACGCCGCACGTTTTTCGGTTGACGATTTCTGCGGCGCTTTCATACGCCTTGAAGGGGGAATCACCCTGGATTTCCGCATGTCCTGGGCCATGCACATGGACACCACTGGGGCTACCATTTTTCTGGGCACCGACGGGGGGCTTAAAGTGGAGCCTTCTTCACCGGGCCACCCCTGGGGCGGCGCCTGGGACGGAAGCTGCGGCCCTGTGACGCTCTTCCACGATTACCTCGGGACCCCTACGCATACCCCTATACCCCTGCCTGAGCCCAAAGAGGACAACTTCTACCTCAAATGCCGCGCCTTTGTGGATGCCGTCGTAAAGGGCAAGAGCGCGCCTATCCCTACGAGCGAGATTATCTATAACCAGGCTATCATTGACGGCATCATCCGTTCCTCAGCGTCAGGCAGGGAAGTGAGCGTCGAATTTACGGAGGACTAACATGAACCGGAACGCTATTTTAAACGCCATGGAAAAGAAAGCCAAAGCCGTTTTTGAGGGTAACAGCGATTACACCAGAGACGGCAAACGGGGCATGATGATCGTGGATATCCGGGACCCTAAAAACAGCGAACAATGGGATTCAAGCTGCAGGAGTTTCGGAACTGTTTGCAGGGACTATGGCTATGAAGGCGAACTGGTCATCAACAACGGCACCAACTTCGACGCCCTTGGTCACGGCAAAACCGCCTTTTGCCGGCGTACCGGCAAAAACTCCGGTACCAACTACTACCAGGTCCTGGGCTACGAATCCTTCTGGCCCGGCGCGGTTATCAGCGATGACGGCAACTGCATCTGCGCTTTTTCGGGCTTTATGGGCGCAGACGATCAGGCCATTGCCCAGGCCGGCATCAACTGCTACGAATCCCTCAAACGTACCGGCAAGAGCCTCGTCACAGGCGGCGACGCGGAGCATGAAGAGGACGGTTCCCGGGAAGAAGGCGGCGGCGAAGAGCCGGAAAAGTAGGGCGGCGTTCTCAGGACACGCCGGGTTCCAGGGGCTTAACCAAACCGCTGCGGATCAATTCCCTGTACCAGCGTCCGCTGTCCTTTATGATGCGCTTCTGGGTGTCAAAGTCGGTTCTGTATCTGCAGCGCGTAAGGCAGGTCCCAGTGATAAGCCGTGGCGTAATGTCAGGCGTATCTCCGTTGCTTACCATGTTTGGTATTCTGGAAAAAACATCCCAAATAGAAAGCCCCCTTTTGTCCTCAAATGCCGCTCCTTCCACCTGCGCCTCATGTCCCAACTGTCAGCTAATTGCCATGGGCAGCGTGGTAGGGAAGCGCGCCGCTTCGGGTTTCCCTTCGAATTCCAGGGCGATTACCGCTACGCCGGCGATCTTGTCCTGCGGCTCTTTGGGCACATCGTTAAAGACAATACGGTACTTTTCCTGCGTGAACTTGAGGTTCACCCCTGAGCCCAGCACCCGGGCGGACTTGAGTTTCGTGGTAAACCCGCCGACAGCGAAGTCGCCGCCT
>JAITEW010000069.1 GCA_031281855.1 Treponema sp. | reverse complement strand
AAGAAAAAACCCGCGTTGAACAGGGCGTCGGCCAGGACCGGTTCAACGGCCAGGACCCTGTTATAGGCTTCAAGAGCCTTTTGGTCTGTTTCTTCCGCGTCCCTGCGCCCTGCTTTCTCCAGGGCGTCGGCTTTGTCCTCCAGGATCAGGGCCTTGTTGAGGAGCACCCCGGGGGCATTGGGAAAAAGGCCCTCAAGGGCTGTTGTTATTTCCAGGGCCATATCAAAATCGCCGTTCTTCGCCTTAATAATCGCGGCGCCGGTAAACTCGTTGTAAATCCCGGGCTTTACCGCCAGGACAAAACGGCGGTAGTAATCGATCCAACCGGGCTGAACGTCCGCGGCGTATTCCTCATAAGGGGCTGAAACAACCCTTATCATAGCCGAAAGGATCATCTCCCATGAGAGTTTTTCCGGGTCCAGGACCGTTTCCCCTTCTCCCAGTTCAACAGGCAGGAGGATAGAAGAATCTACCGCAAAGCCTTCCTGCAAATGCCTGAGTTCTTCGTTCAAGGAATCCGGAACTGCCAAAAAAAGTATCGTATTGTGCGCTGCCATTACGGTATAGGCTAACCGGAACTGCCTGGTATATCAAGGCTGAAATCCGCAGACCCCACAGCGGCCCCTTGTTCTTCCCCTGCTGCGGCGTTCTCTTCCGGCGGTTCGGGCTTCGGCGGCGGTTCGGGTTTCGGCGCCGCCGCTTGGGGGCCTGCGGGCTTCCGCACCTGGGCGGCTTCCTCTTCGGTTCCCCGCTCCCCTGCCCGGACCTGGGTCAGAAAATCGTTGAGCCTGATTTTATACCCCATAGGGATGATGGTTTCATCAAAGAGCACCGCCACGGCGACCAGATCCTTTCTGCCTTCCACCGCTTCGGAACGTATAAATTTCCCTTTAAGGAGAAAACTCTCCCTGGGATCGTCAAAATCCATCCGCAGCGCGGCGTCCTTTTCTACCAGGAATTTCGCGACCCCCATCATGATGAGTTTGGCGCCTGAAAAGGAAATATCCCGGAGTATACAGCGCCTGGGAACGCCCTGGATAAAAACGGCGCTTTCTTTGGAAAGCAGGTTGAGCTTCCTGGCGGAATCCGGGGTTATACCGATGCGTTCTTCCCGCCGTTTTGCGGAATTCACATTGGCGTCCAGGATCCTCCCCATTATTTCAATGAGATCGTCCGGCGGCCTCTGGGTAAACTGGAGCGTGAAAAGGGCCGCATCCTTTGAACCGCCATAGGGAACGTACCCTATGGATTTGGTGGTAACAAAAAAGGTTACCGGGTTGCCGGTGTCGGGGTTTTTGAAGCAGAGTCTGAGGCTTACCATATTGTTAGCCTGTTCCAGCTTTTGCAGTATTCCGGACTTTATGTTCGCGACGATCCTCGCTCCCTGGAAGGAAGATGAATAGATAACACAGGGCCAAAAATCCCCTACGCATTTGAGATAGACCTGGTTGGTAATAAGCCCTGTAACCTGGATTATCTCTTTGGTAAAAGTGACATCTATCGCCTTAAACCGTTCGTAATATACAGTAATTTTCTGACCTGTTACAATGCCCATTACTATTACTATATGGTCCTTTTTTATATACGTCAATGAAGTAAACCGGTAAAACCGCCAGCCGGGCCCAGAGGGGGGGGACCTCCGGACATGCTGGACGGTCATCGCCTTCTTTTGAGGGAATGTAACGGGATGACCCATCGTAGGGCGAAGGTTATTTGAGCCTGTTCCAAAACCCGGTTTGGTTTTGGAACAGCCTCATTTTCTTGTCTTTTTTCTGGGCCAGAGCTTAACAGCGAGGTAGAAGATTGTCTGCACGATAAAGACAAAGAGGATACCGAAAACCATAAGAAATACCCCTTTTTCCAGGGTAGAAGCGTTTTGGACTAGGTTTTGCAGAAGCCGATCCATGTTCTTGCCGATCCTTTGCCTAAAGAATACTCAGCCCGCCAGAAGGGGGACTAAGGCGAGGACTATGCCGCCTGCGATTACCGACCCCAGTTGGCCCGAGACGTTGGCGCTGACCGCGTGCATTATTACAAACGTATTGGGATCCTCTTCGGTAGCCATCTTCTGAATGACCCTGGCGCTCATAGGGAACGCCGAGATCCCTGCGGCCCCAACCATGGGGTTGATTTTATCCTTTAGGAAGAGGTTGAGAAATTTGGCGAAGAAAACGCCCCCTGCGGTATCGAAGATAAAAGCCCCCAGGCCCATGGCGAGAATTATAATAGTAGCAGGCTGGAGGAACCGTTCGGCGCTCATGCTGGAACCGATGGTGATCCCAAGGAGTATGGTTACAATGTTAGCCAGCTCGTTTTGGGCCGCATGGGAAAGCCGGTCCAGAACCCCGCACTCCCGTATCAGATTGCCGAACATAAGGGAGCCGATAAGGGGAACGCTGATAGGCGCGGCCAGGCCGGAAATGATGGTAACCATAATGGGAAAACCGATGCGCAGGCTTTTGGGTATGTCCGAGTCAAAGGCGGTCATCTTTATCCGGCGTTCCTGTTTCGTGGTGATAAGCCGTATCACAGGAGGCTGGATCAGGGGCACCAGGGCCATATAGGAATAGGCGGCTACGGAAATCGGCCCCAGGTACTTCGCCGCGAAACGGGTGGCCACGAAAATGGACGTAGGGCCGTCTGCGGCGCCTATGATGCCGATAGCGCCGGCCACTTTGAGGTCCCTGAAATCCGCAAGCGCAGGGACGGCGTTACCCAGGAGCACTACTGCGATGATAGTGGCGAAGATGCCGAACTGGGCCGCGGCGCCGAAAAACATCATCACAGGGTTTTTAAACATAGGGCCGAAGTCGCACATGGCCCCGACGGCGATGAAAATGAGCACCGGAAAAAGTTCCGTCGCTATTCCTGCATTGAAAAGCAGTTGCAGAAAACCGGGTTCGCCGGAATATTCCCACACTGCATGGAGAGGCAGGTTAACCAGAATCGTTCCGAAACCTATGGGCAAGAGGAGCATGGGCTCGTACTCCTTTTTTACTGCCAACAGGATGAGCCCGAGGCCCACCAGAATCATCACCCCCGAATCCCAGGTAAAAGAACTAAAACCGATAAATAATCCCTGCATAACTATCCTACAAAGCCTTAGAAATTTTAGAAAAGTATAGTAAAATTATAGTATGATGAATAGGTATTATGCCACTATGGCGTTCCTTGTTCTGGGGATCTTTTTTTTCCAGGTTTCCTGCGCAGGGACAACTCCCCGGGCCCCTGTCCGGACCCCTGAAGAACAGGTTCAGGACCTCGGGAGCGGCGGCTGGGATAAGGACGGCGCCGCCGGGGACAATCTGGAGCATGCCCCTCCTGAAAACCTCTATTTTATGCCTGCCTCTATGCCGGTCCTGAAGGCCGCCCCAGGGGTGGGGAGTATCACCAGGGAGTCCCGGGACCGGGCTTCATCCCTGAGCCCGGGGGAAAAGGCGGCTCTTACCAAATCGTTTCAGGACGCCTATGCGGACGCCCTGCTCCGGGGCCAGCCCCTTACAGGCGTCCTGGGAGGCGATCTTGTCCACAGTTGGCCGGAAACCAATCCTTCCGGGTGGGTACAAAACTGGCAGACCGCGGATCCCCAGCCCAATTCCTGGGGCATCCCTTCGATTATTTTGGCGATCCAGAGCATGGAAATACTCCGGGAAATGGCCCAGGACCGGGTTTTTACCGTCCACGGAGCGGTGCTGGATTTTTACGGCCAGAGCTCCGGCATGAACGGCGCCAACGGCGACAGGGGGTACGGTTCGCCCAGAGGGGAGGAGTTTTTTTATAACAGCAATATAGCCCAGCGTTTTGAACTGGGCCTTATTGTTACTTCCGGTTCAGGAAAGGGGTTCTTCCTCCCCGGTCCCCCTCAGTCGGACGGACTCGAGGCTCCTCAGGAAACAGGGGTCTTTGCTCCTGTTCCCAAGGGCTATAGCGGCAAAATACGGGACGCTTTTCTGACAGCCTGGAAGATGGCCCTGGACCGGAACATAGAGGCCATGATCCCCGACGGCCCAGGCGTCTACCTTCCGTTCCCGGATGATCCCGCCGCTCAGGAACGCGGCGCCCTGGAGGGGCTGTATGTGCAGACCTTCAATAAACAGACCAGCCTGCTGGTCCTTCCGGATACCCCGGCGCTTCCCCTTCACGCCAGGTTCATAACCTCGCCTTTCCTGGATGTGCTGCTTTTCCCCGGCGAATATCCCCTGCCGGGAAGGGAGGGGCTTGAACCCCTGGATATTGCTTACACAGGAGACAATGCTTTTATCCGGCGCCTTATGGACGGTTTCGCCCTTTACGGTTTCCCGTTAAGCGATCCCCTGCCGTTTAAGGCAAGGGACGCCGTTCCGTCATCCTGGCAGGAAGCCCAGCGTTTTTCCCGGGGCTGGATAATTGCGGAAATCGGGAAGCGCGGTTAGGGGTTACTCGAAGGCCACAGGCTTCCCGGTTTTTGCGGATTCAAAGATGGCTTCCATAAGCCGCATGTTCCGCATCACCGATTCCAGGGACACCCGGAGCTGTTCTTTTCCTTCGATAGCCGCGATCACGTTCCGGTAGAAATCCCGGATATCCGATTTTACCCAAGGCAGAGGTTCTTCCTTGATAGTTTCATCCGTACGGGGGGCCATGGTCTTGGTCAGCCCTGCGGCGGTTTTGATAGGCACAGCGTCGTTTTTGCTCCAGTCCGTAACCCGGACTACCTTGCCTTTATTGGAAAAATCCTCGATCACCGCCGAACCGTCCCGGCCAAGAACATACCAGCGCGGGAGGTTGACAAAATTGCTGGTTCCTACCTCAGCGAGGTACTCGATGCCGTTATCAAAGGTCAGGACTGCCGAAAAACCGTCGTCTACCAGCTCGTTGGTAACATGGGTGATAGTGGCGTAAACCTTTTTGATTTTGCCCTTAATCATCTGCAGCGCCTGATCCAGGATGTGAACCCCCCAGTCCAGAACCATGCCCCCTCCGTGTTCCGGTTCGCCCCGCCAGTCGCCGGGTATACCCCGTGAACCATGGACCCTGGATTCAATCCGGAAGATCTCGCCCAGCATTTTTTCATCATGTATTTTTTTCACTGTAAGGTAGTCTTCATCCCAGCGGCGGTTCTGGTGGACGACAAAAACCTTTCCGCACTTTTTGGACGCGTCTATCATGGTTTGCAGTTCCCCGGAATTGAGAGCCACAGGCTTTTCGCAGACCACGTTTTTCCCAGCCTCAAGGGCCTTCAGCACCATGGGTTTATGCAGATCGTTAGGAACCGATACCAGCACGATGTCCACTTTGGAGTCCCCCAGGAGTTCGTCCAGGGACTTGTAGGGCGTAATCCCGTGCTCTGCGGCAAAGGTCTGCCGCGCTTCAGAGATGTCATAGGAACCGCATACCCTGAGGTTCTCAAAGCTCTTCCCCTTAAAACCGGCGCCGCCGAACCATGTACCTTCGTTAATGAGCTCCCGGTGCCAGTTGCCCATACCGCCTAAACCAATTATCGCAAGATTATACTCTTTCATCGTTGCTCCTCATATTGAATATACCGCATTTACCGGTCAAATGAAAATATGTACAGCCGCTCCAGAATGTTGTTTATCTTTTCGGCATAGCGTTTGTCGGAAGCCCAGGTCCCTGCAAGGCCGCTTATCCTGGGAGAAGAGCCGTAACGGACCCAGCGGTAACGGGGATCCACCAGTTCCTGCTTAAGCGGTTCCTCTGTGGCGTAGCCTTTGAGATGCTGGATATGCGCCCTGACCCCTGTAAGGGGATCGGAAAACCGTTCCCCAGGCCGCTCAGGCCCAATGGCGCCGAGGCCGCAAAAATTGTTCATATCCGCAGTTACCAGGCCCCCGTAGGACAGGAACCCGGTTTCAAGGCACATCTGGGCAAAGGCTATGTCGTGGTTTACCCCTTCTATACCCGCTTCCCCTACGTAAAGCCCAGCGAGGGCTTCGGTAAAATCCCGGTCGGCTTTGGGATTGGAAGAGATGAGGAAATCCGCCAGGAGCCGGGCAGGGACCATCCCTCTGCCCATGATGTATTCCGGTACTTCCGGCGGCGCAGGCTGTTCCGGAACAGCGGCTGGTCCGGTTGCGAGTTCGGTTACAGGCCGTTCAGGTTCTTTTTCGGGAACCCCTTCGGTACGGACCTGGGGGCCTGCGGCGCAGGAAAGCAGGATCTGCAGCAGAGGCAGGAGGAAAATAGATGCTGTGATTTTCTTCATACTACCCCATCGGCTGTTCCGGGAAATAGTAAAGCGCAAAAAACAATATAAGCGGATAATTGAGCTTGTTCCAAAAGCCGAAGTTTTGGAACAGCCTCAATTTCAAAGCAATTTTCATCCTGAGGCCGTATATGAAAGTGTGAAAAACGAATACCGATACGATCACGGCCTGGCGGGGACAGAGGTCCGGGAAAAGGATGAAGATTTTGTCTTACCAGGCCCCCTTTCCCTTCCTGCGGGGCAGAGGCCCAGGGAACGGCTTATCAGCGCCGGGCCTGGTTCGCTTTCGGACCAGGAACTCCTGGCAGTGATCCTTGTTTCCGGGGTCCAGGGCCGGAATGTCATGAACCTGGCCAGGGATCTTCTGGACAGGCTGGACAGGGAAAAGGCGATTCCTTCTGTCCCGGAACTATGCGGCCTTAAAGGCATGGGGGAATCCAAGGCCTGTACCATTGCGGCTATGCTGGAGTTCGGCAGGCGGAAATGGTCTTCAGGACTGAGGATAAAGAGCCCTAAGGATCTCTACGAGCATATCCGCCACCATGCCGATCGCAGGCAGGAACGGTTCCTCTGTATCTCCCTCAACGGCGCCCATGAAGTGCTTGCGTCGAGGATTGTTACCATAGGCCTCGTGAACCGGACTATTGTCCATCCCCGGGAGGTCTTTGCGGACCCTATCCTGGACCGTGCCAGCGCCGTCGCTGTCGCCCATAACCACCCTTCCGGGGATGTCCGGCCTTCCAGGGAAGATGACGATATCACTTCCAGGCTCAAGGCCGCTTCCGAAATCCTGGGCCTCCGTTTTCTGGATCATTTGGTTTTTTCCGAAACTTCCTGGTACAGCTACTGCCAGTCAGGGCTTATCAGCGATACAGGGGAAGAGGGGCAGGAGAAGAATCGTTTATAAAAGTTTCGGCCTTGAACCGGGCGGGTTCTTCATTTTTCTTTCCAAAAAGTTTTATATTATAGTATGAGCCGGGTTTTGTTCCGCATAATCAGCGTTTCTGTTTTTCTTGGGTTCTGGGTTTTTCCCCTGAATCTTGCCGCTGATTCCCTGCCTGGCTGGGCTGTTCCGGGGGATAAAATCGTGGAAGCCGAGGGCAGGGGAATTGTTATCAGGAGCAGCCCTTCAGGGGCCCGGGTACTTGTCGATGGTATTCAGCGCGGGCAGACCCCTTTGAGGCTTGAGAACCTGCGGCCAGGGCAGTATTTTTTCAGGCTTGAAAAAGACGGGTATACGGCGCGCCGCTTCAGGGCTGTAGTGAGGCAGGGCAGCGTTCTGGATATTACCATAGAACTTGAGGAAGCCAGGGGCAAGGTCCTGGTACGGGTAAGCGCCGCGCCTGAAGCGCCTGGTCCTGAAGCGCTGCCTTTTCACCCTCATATCACTGTTGACGGAGAAAGCGGCGCCGATGAAGTGCAGGGGCTTTTCACCCTGCCTGTGGGGCTAAGGACTGTCAGGGTAAAAGCCTTTGGCTGGGAAGATGTTTCTTCCCAGGTTTACATTGAAGAAGGCGCGGTCCGGACTCTGGACCTGGTCCTTAAGCCTGCGGTTTTCCGCATCATGAGCGCTTCCCTGCGGCGTCCCAGGTTTAACCCCGGCAATCCCGGTTCCCTGGGTACCACGGAATTGAATTTTGAGGTTTCCGCTCCCGGCATAGGGAGCTTTTCGGTGTATGACAGCCAGGGGGAACTCATTTTTGCCCGGGACCTGGGGCCTTTTACCGGCTGGTCCCAGTCTACTGACTGGGACGGCATGGACCGCTGGGGAGCGGCGCTTCCTGACGGTGAATACTCCCTGGTCCTTAAACTCCGGTCCCTGTCCGGGAAAGGCTCAGGGTCTTTGGAAGAAACTTTCACCTTTTTTGCGGAACTGGATTCGTCCAGGGACATACGCCCTATGACCCTGTTTTCGGCCAAAGCGGGCCTTCTTTTCGCCCCGGTTGTTTCCCTTCTTCCTCCCGGTTCCTTCCAGATTGAAGGGGGCCTTCTCTTCGGCAGCCCTCCCTATACAGAGGCCTGGAAGAGCCTCCCCTTTGCCGCAGGCTTCAGGCTTTCCCCGCTGGAAAGGCTGGAAATTTCCGCAGCCCTGAACCTGACTCCCGTTTCGGGAGAAAGCGCCCGGGCCGCTGCCGGCGGCGCAATCAAATGGGCTTTTCTAAAGCCTGCAGGAGGTTTCCCGGGTTTTGCAGCAGGGGCTGTTTTTTCCTGGGCTGAAAAAACAGCAGCTACCCCCTTTGGCATGGGCTCAGGTATCGAACTTTTTTTTCCTGTGCAGTTGGATCTTAAGGCCCCTTTTTCTTTCCTCCTGACCCCGGCTTGCATCTGGACCGGCAGCAGCGGTTTCCCCTGGGAGCCTGCGCCGAGGCTTCTCCTTTCAGGCGGCATCCTCGCCAGGCTGACCTATGCTACAGCAGGCTTTTCAGTACGTTCCGAATACCCCCTAAGCGGTGAAGGCCCCGGATCTCCTTCCTTTATGATCTGCGGGGAAATAAAGATTTTCCCGCCTCCTTCGAGTCTGGTCTTTTCCGCCCTGGGAGGCGTGTGGATTAGAGGTTCTTCCCTTGGAGGATTCGGCGGTGTGGGGATAGGGCTTATTAATTAGTGTCTGTCCATAATGTGTCTACATTATGGACAGACACTAATTAACGCGCTTAGCTTTCCGCTGCCAGCCGCTGCACAGCCAGGACCACGGCCTGCCTGAGTTCGTCCGCGCCGGTACGGCGGAGCACCGTTAGACGGAAAACCGCGGATTCCAGGATGCCGTAGAGGAACTCGACGGCGTCTTTAACATTGATGTCCGCAAATTCACCGGCTTTTATCCCTTCGATGAGCATGGTTGAGAGGATATGCCTGAGCCGTACCGTGCGGCGGCGGACGCGGTAATCGGGATCATAGTCGCTTTTGGCAATATAAAACAGGTAATTCAACACTACCAAAAGAAGACGGCGGTTTTCCTCAAGACGTTCAATGATAACAGTCATCACCCTGACAAGCTTGTTTGTGTGGGAAAGCTTCTCTTTCCTTACCCCGGTAATGTCTTCCTCAACTTCCTGGAGAAGCTGCTTGATGCTAAAATTGAATATATCCTTTTTGTTTTTAAAATAAATATACAAAGTAGTCCTGGTAATGCCGCAGCGGTCCGCTAGTTTCTGAAACGTAACATCCTCAAAACCTTCGTCAATAAAAACATCCAGGGCTTTCTCAAGAATTTCCCTGCGGCGTTTATCGTGCTCCACAACTATAGACATATCTTACCGCTCCTTTTTATAACTCATCATTTTATAACTCGTCATACTGATACAAATAAGAAGGGATTGCCCCGTTGGTGATCTCCCGGCAGGAATCGGCTTTCTTACCGAAAAAAGACTCAAAACCGGGATGATCCGTAATAAGAACCAGTTTCCAGCCCGGAAAATGTCCGGCAAGTTTCCCCATTTCCCCATAGATGCGTTCTGCCGACTCAGGATCTTCCAGACGCTTCCCATAAGGCGGATTGGTGATGATAAAGCCCGCCCCGTCTTCAGCGCCAGAAGCGGTTTCCCATACCGGAACCCCAGCTTCCTCCATAGGCAGGGTCATGAAGGAAGGAAGGACAGGCGTCCCCCCTTTGCCCCTTGCAGGCTTCAGGACCCGCTCCAGGTTAGCCCTGGCGCTGTCAACAGCCCCGGCTGAAGCGTCGCTTCCGGCGATGCGGACAAGCCGGTCAAAATCGGCTCTGGCTAAAAGCTCCTCTTTTACGGCTATTTCCGTCCCTTTATGGGAGATCAAAAGCTTTTCCAGCGCAAAACGCCGCCCCAGCCCGGGGGCAAGATCCCATGCATACATAGCGGCTTCAGCGGCTATAGTACCGGACCCGCAAAAAGGATCGTAAAGGGGATACTTCCGCTTCCAGCCTGAAAGAAGGATGATAGCCGCAGCGGTGGTCTCCCGGAGCGGCGCGATCCCTCCTTCGGTACGGTATCCCCGCTTAAAAAGGGGCTCCCCTGAAAGATCCAAAAGCAGGGACACCTGGTCCTTTTCTATATAAACCCGGAGTTCCGCAGCGTCCCCGCCTTCGGGAAGCCGCCTTATCCGGTATTTTTCACAGAGCCGCCCTGCGGCCGCCTTGTGGACCACTGCCTGAATGCTGGTTTCCGCCTGGAGCCGGGACCGGTTAGTCCGCACTTTGACTACTTTAAGGCCCATGCCGGAAGGGATGTAATCCTCCCAGGGAACGGAACGGGCGCCCTCGAAAAGGGCGTCGAAATCGGGAGCCTGAAACCATGCGGCTTCCAGGAGCACCCGGTCCGCGGCGCGGAGCCCCATGAGAGACCGGTAGAGGCCCGGAAGATCGGTCTTAAAACGCACCTTCCCGAAACCACCTTCGGACACCTGGAGCCCCAGTTTCCGGATTTCATTGGATACAACTTTTTCCGCCCCTACTGCGCAAAGGGCCGCTGCGGTTATTGTCGGTGACACAATTACATTATACCATATCCTGTATTTTTGTCGAGAAAATAACGCTTAGATCTTTAGCCACGTTAACTCATGCTTGTTGTGGTAAAGATGGACCACAGTGCTGCCGGGAATAGCGGCGAAACGCCTGGGGGTCTCGAAGTCAACAGAAGCCGCCGCGCTGCCTCCGGCGCTTCCCTGCATCTTTATAGTACAGACAAATTTTTTGCAGAGCCCCGAGGCGAGCCATTTTTCTATCCAGTCATAGAGGCGCGGCGGGTAACAGATCACGTCGCAGAAAAGCCAGTCTACAGGGCCAAAATCCTGGGGTTTTAAGGTAAAAGCGTCATGCTTCAGGAAGCTCACCCCCCGGAGGGCGGCGATACGGGGTTCCAGGGGGGAACGGTCCACGGCAACGACTTCCGCCCCCAGCCGGGCCAGGGCCCAGGTCCAGCCGCCGGGGCTGGCTCCGGCATCGAGGCACCTCTCCCCTTCCAGGGGCCAGCGGCGGAGGGTGGTCAGGCTTTCCCACAGCTTGAGGTAAGCCCGGCTGGGAGGCCCTTCCCGGTCCTCATCAAATTCGATAACCCCTCCGGGGAAGGGGCTTGAACATCCGGAAGAAGCGATGAGGGTTCGGGCGTCCAGAAGGGTCCAGGCGCCCATAGGGGCTTCCGGCAGAAGCCACGGGAAGGGCCGCTTTTTGTTGGAAACCTTGGGGAGCTTTTCGGCAATCAGTGCCCCCCGGCGGAACTGGGTAAAAAGGCAGGGGGCCCAGTTGCGCTGAATCCCTCGCAGGGCGTTGGCGGCTTCGTTTATGGAATCGAATTCGATTTTCACCGGGTTAAGCCAGGCGTTCAGGTGCCAGAAAACCCCGCCGGAACTCCCGCCGGGCATATCCCCGGGAGCGGATACAGGAGCCGCTCCCTGTGGGGCAAAAACAAGAGGCCCCTGCCATTGGCAGCCGGGGCCAAGCTCTTTTTCGAGGTGATCTTCAAATCCTGGGATAGCCTGATACATCCTGCCCGCCAGAGGGACTCCCGCAGGGGCTCCCTGGGGATAGGAACTCATAGGGCCGCGGAAGCTCCGGCGCCTAAAGAGGAACGCCAGCTTAGATAATCAACATAACGCTGAAACAAACGGCCCTTAGGGGACTTGAGAATAGCGAACCCGATTTCACAGGAATAACCCGAAGTCCTGACCCATTTGGATTCCGCCAAAAGTTCAAACTCCCCAATCCCTGCGGCGGTTTCGGGAAAGACCGCTATTTTGTACTGCGCATTGGGTTGGATGTCCATATACATGGTACATTCCACACAGCAGCCGGTTATGCTGAGATCTTTTAGCAGCGTTTCCCCTTCAGTCCCTTCTATCCGCGCCCTGGCAAGGGTCTGGTATCTAAGACTTTTCCGGTTTTCAACCATGGTACTTTGATAGTGTCCTATAGCTCCCTTTTCGTCAACTATTACCGCCAGCCCGGCCCGGAGGCGACCCACCGGGCAGGCTGGACGGCGAAGCAATGGAAACAGCGGCATCCATGCCGCCGCCGTAGCGGCGCCTGGTATGACGCCGTATGCCTGCCCGGTGGGTCCCTCCGGGCCGGGCTGGCGCTTTATCGCAGGTAGGCGGAGTTGGTTGGTCAAAGGCAGGAGGGGCATGAGCCCACTTGAGTGCTTGACCGCTTCGGCGTTAGGGGGATACGATATAGACATGTACTATAAACTGCTCGTATGGGCGGAATAAAGCAATTTCTGTATAAAGGAGCCAAACTATGACCCAAGACCTTAGTTGCAGGAACCGCTTCGTTTGTGATATACTTAAAATTGGTTCTCCGTTCTCCGTTCTCCGTTCTCCGTTCTCCGTTCTCCGTTCTCCGTTCTCCGTTCTCCGTTACAGCACTGTAGGCTGAATTTCCTTTTACCCTTCTTTATTGCCCTTGTTTTCGCCTTTGCGGCCTGCGAAGGCCCTACCGGACCTGGTTCCAGGGACACTACGCCCCCGGCTGATATTACCAACTATGCCGGAATTCCCGGCGACAGACAGGTAAGTTTCTTCTGGACAGACCCCATAGACGCCGATTTTGCCAGAGTTGAAATAACTCATAACCAGACCGGCGGGACCACGCCCATTACCGTAACCAAAGGAGTTAGAACCTACACCTGGAGCAGTCTTACCAATGGCACGGCCTATATCTTTACCCTCAAATCCGTGGATACAACTGGCAACAGGAGCACGGGAATTCCCATAACGGCGACCCCCGTTGCGCCTGACCCCGGCGACATTGCGCCCCCGGCGAACGTTACGGTTCTTGTGGGAACCCCCGGCAACGGTTCGGTAATGCTCTCTTGGACGGACCCCATAGACGCTGATTTTGCCAGAGTTGAAATAACTCATAACCAGACCGGCGGGACCGCACCCGTTACCGTAATTAAAGGAGTTAAAACCTACACCTGGAGCAACCTTACTAACGGCACGGCCTACACCTTTACCCTCAAAACCGTGGATAGAAACGGCAACAGGAGTACGGGAGTTTCCATCCCGGCAACCCCCACCAACACCATGCCCCCTGCAAGAGTAACCGGCCTCACTGCAACTCCCGACAGCGGACAGATAACGCTGTCCCGGATCGATCCGGCGGCCGCCGGCCTGGACTACATCGAAATAACCTGGGGCGGCGGTAGTTGCGTTACCGTCCCCAAATCAGATGCGGTGGACCAGGCCAATAGTAAAACCATCGCCGGCCTCACGAACGGGACCACCTATACCTTTACCGTTACAGCTGTGGACACGGCGGAGAAC
>JAITEW010000055.1 GCA_031281855.1 Treponema sp. | reverse complement strand
TGGTCCAGGCCTTGTCCAGAGACACCCCTGTAAGCCGGGCCCGTTCCAGAGTAAGCCGAAAGAGGCCGGACTTATCCAGAATCTGCGGAACCAGTTCCGCGTCCCTGCGGCAGTATTCCCCGAAACGGACGGGATCTTCGCGGTAAAGATTTTCAAGTTCTTCTATTTTACGATCCCCTCCGGAGGCCAGGAGTTTGCCTTCTCCCAGAATGGACCGGGCCGCAGCTTCCAGGGTATAGCCCGGGAGCCGCCTCGGTCCGGAACGCACCACCCTGAGGGCGTCGACGACCTGCCTGCCGGGAACCAGCGCTGCAGCGGAACGGCGGCGGTCGTACCAGGGGCTGTCGCCCGGGTTCTTTTCCCCTGAAGTTCCGGCGCCGGGGAAAAATTTTGCTTCTTCCTGAGAGCGTCCTAAAAGAAAAGGGATACGGTGAAACGCGCAGCGTTCCGCCAAACAGGGGTAGTCGAAATCCAGGATGTTCCAGCCTGTCAGCACGTCAGGATCCGCTTCCCGGACATCGGACAAAAAAGCCCGGAGCAGGGAATCTTCGTCAGGATGAAAGACAAGCCCTTCTCTGTCCGAAGAGCCGGGTGAAAGCACCCGCGCCAGGCCGGGCGAACCAGGGCCGGCTATTCCTATTGCCAGGATGGTTTTGTTTTTGACATCAGTTTCAATGTCCACCGAAAGCAGCCTGAGAGGGACCGCGCCGCATTCCCTGGTATGCAGAAATCCGGGGTCCTTAAAAACCAGATCCACCAGGCGCCCTTGCCGGAAATCCCCTTCGATTTCAACAGGCCCCAATATCCCCCGCTCAATCAGGAAGAGTTCGGCAGGTTTCAGGTCCGCATCCGGGCTGGGGATGCCCATGTTCTCCAGGAGCGAAACTCCCGCGGAGCGTCCGGAAAAACGCTTAAATTCCAGAACCATGAGATCTTCTTTCCCCCCGAAGGATTCCAGAGCCCCGGGGTTTATTTCAAAATCAAGCGAAGAGAGAAGCCTGAGGCACCGCTCCTTATCTTCCTTGTAAATATGAAAAAAAGGGCGCCACCGGGTTTCCACAGCGGCAAAGGAACGGCCGTCTTCCAGGCGGCCGAGAAAACAGAGCCTGTCCCGGCGGGCGTCGGCATAACCGTGGACTATGAAACCCCTGAAGCGTTCCTCCATGTGGTAATTTTATCTTAGTCAAGGCTAGTTTCACAAGAGAAAAATTGGTATCGTTTATTCATGGCTGATATTTTTGATTACCTTGAATGGCGGGGGGATTTGTCTCTGGAACAGTCCCCCTTTAACCCTGTAGACAACATCATACTTACCCATTTGTCCTACCTTCCTCTGGACAATATCGTTCCCGGTATTGATGATTCCGAAGCTATCAGCCTCGAAGAAGCGGCAAGGACCTTCGCAAAAGCTATGAAGAAAAAACCCGGTCATTTTGACAAGCTCTTTGTCTGCCCCAAAGACCCCCTCCTTCTGACGGCCCTCGGCGCATCCCGGCGCTACGGGGGTATGGGTCTAACCGGCTATATCAACCAGATCGATCCGGAAGTAGAAAAACAATTTGCGGCTCTTACGATTCTTACAGGAGACAAAAGTTCTTTCATCACCTACCGGGGAACCGACAACACCCTGGTAGGCTGGAAGGAAAGTTTCAACATGAGCTTTAGCGCCGAAATACCTGCACAGAGGGAAGCGGTATGCTACCTGGAAAAGACAGCCCGGCAGATCCGCGGCCCCTTGCGGATAGGAGGCCATTCAAAGGGAGGGAACCTGGCGGTTTACGCGGCGTCTTTCTGTTCGAAAAAAATACGGCGCAGGATCAGCGAAATATACAGTAACGACGCTCCGGGTTTCAAGGCCCATGTCATACACAGCGAAGGCTACAAAGCCATTAGGGATAAAATCATTTCCTTTGTTCCCGAGACATCCGTCATCGGGATGCTCTTCGAGCATGAAAACAATTACACGGTAGTTAAGAGTACGCAAACCGGGCTGCTTCAGCATGACGTGTATTCCTGGGAAGTAGCCCCTGCAGACGTGGTCCGGCTTAAAAGGATTAATAAGGAAAGCCGCTTCATTGACCGTACTATTAAAGAATGGCTCGCAGGGCTTGACTACAAACAGCGCCAGAGTTTTACGGAGGCCCTCTATACTATACTCAGTTCTACCGAAACATCGTCCATACCGGAGCTCACTGCCGGCTGGCTCAGGAACGCGGTGGTCATGATCCAGTCTCTGACCAGCATTGACGATCAGTCACGGGATATGGTTTTCAAAACCCTAAGCGCCCTGCTCCGGGCTGCGAAGAACAATATCTATACCCTGCTTCCGGCTCAGAAAAAGAAACAGCTTCCGGAAAAAAGCGCTACTCCGGCCCGACCACAAGCTGTCCGGGACAAGGCTTGACAGAAGCGGCGAATTTTTCAATATCGAAAACACCTGCCCCAAGGATCATTTCGGGATTGTAGGTAAAAGACAGCTTTGTTTTTTTACCTTCCGCCAAAGCCCGCCCCCAGGCGCCGTGGTAGCGTACCAGGTCCCGCAGGGCAGGGACGAGCTGCGCCTTCTTCGCGTCTCTATAGCAGGCTTCAAGAAATTGCAGTTGGGCTTTTTCAACAGTAAGGGAATCACACGCGGCGCGTTCCGTCAGGGACCGGTACTCCTGGGAGATCATAAAGCGTGAGAGAAAAACCGAAGGCGTCATCCTGAGGGGTTTGACGGCGCTGGTAAACCAAGCCACCGCCCTTCCGCGGTTATAAAAAACATCCGCAGCCCCGGAAAGGGCTTCTGCGGTGTCAAGATCCGCTGCCGGAAATTCCGTAGTCTCCTCGACCTCATAAGGGGCTGAAGGATTCATCCTGATCCCCAGGTTAGGAGCCCAGTCCCAAAGGGCCGTGCCTGGGAGCACTGAAAGACGGAACAGATCGATGTTATTAGGCCGGAGCGAAAGAGCATAGTCCAGGCTCCGCATAAATCCCTTTAACGTATCCCTGGGAAGGCCGTAAATAAGGTCAATACCGAAAACCACCCCTTCGCGGTTGAGGCGTTCTATGCCCGCGCTGAAACGTTTCCGGTCAAAGCTCCTGCCTGAGTGGGCGCATACATCCGCATCGGCGCTCTGGAGCCCAATCTGAAGGGAAGCGCCAAGCAGGGCAAAGCGCCGGGCCTGGGCCTTTGTTACCAGTTCCCCCCGGATTTCAAAATGCCAGTGAATGGGGTTTCTCCGGGAGGGCTGCATAAAACCCGCAGCCCTGCTTTTTTCGATAATCATATCAAGTATGCGGAGCCCGCGCTTTTCATCGATGTTGAACGTAGGGTCCAGGATAAAAACATACGCCGGCCTTTCACAGATAAAAAGCTCCAGTTCCCGGCGTATCCTGTGTTCCCCAAAATACCTGACCCTGCGGTCCCCTTTGGATTCATAACAATAAGCGCAGCAGTATGGGCAGCCGCGGGCCAATTCCCAAAGCACCCCCCTGCCCCGAAGGCCTTGGCAGGAAAGAGTCCTGTCAAGCCAGGGGGAAGGCAGGTTTTCCAAACCAACGGCGCCTATCTGCTTCTCGGGCTTTTCACTGTGAGTAACGTTTTCAACCCAGGGGAAACGTTCCCTAATCAGCCAGACCGCCTGTTCCTCCCCTTCGCCTTTGACAACGCTGTCAAAGAAACCGCCCTGGGAAACCAAAAGGCCCCCGCTCCGGGCCGACGCGTCAGGGCCGCCGCAAAAAACAAACAACCCTTTATTCACCGGATCTCTGCGCAGCATTTTTGCGGCAGCGGCGCAAACCTCGCGGTTCCATGAATAAAGGGAAAAGCCGACAGCATCCGCCGCTTTTTCGCTTATTTCCCGGACCAGGGCTTCAGGGCCAGCGGCGGCAAAACTCTCCGCGAGAACTACTTCCACCGCGTCCCTGAACGCCTGTTTCAAAGCCGCTGCGACAGAAGCCGCACCTAAGGGAACCGCGTCAGGTCCCGGTTCAAAATGAACCGCAGCCAGGACGATTCTCAGTTTCTTGATCACACAGGTATACTAGTTCCTTTGGCAAAAGGGGTAAAGAGCACAGCCGGCCTGCCGGGAGCGGCGGGTTTTCAGGCCTCCCTGGGGCTTCCCAATTTGCCTCCACAGTGGCAAAATAAAAATATGAACCCTGTAACAGAAAAAATTACCGCCATAGGTTTGATACCTGTTGTAGTTATTGATGACGCCGGGCAGGCGGTTAAGGCCGCCAGGGCGCTCGATGCCGGAGGGGTGCCGGTTATGGAGATCACCCTGCGCACCCCTGCGGGTCTGGATGCTATCGGCAAAGTCGCCCAGGAATGTCCGGACATCCTCCTCGGCGGAGGCACGGTGCTTACCCTCGAGAACTGCAAGGCCGCTATTGAGCAAGGCGCTTCCTTCATTGTTTCCCCCGGTTTTGATCCCAGGATTGTCGAATACTGTCTAAGCCGGAACATCGCGGTGTTTCCCGGCTGCGTTACCCCTACGGAGATCACCACCGCATTGAACGCAGGCCTCTCGGAACTCAAGTTCTTCCCTGCAAATGTGTACGGCGGCGTAAAGGCGATACAAGCCCTTTCGGGCCCTTTCCAAAATGTACGGTTCATTCCCACAGGCGGAGTTGATCTCAGTAACCTTTCTGAATATATCATCCCCCAAGTGGCGGCTGTAGGCGGAGGCTGGCTCTGCGAACGCAAAGCCCTTTTGGCCGGGAATTATGAGGCGATCACGGAAACCTGCCGCAAGTCGGTTGAGTGCGTCAGGAACCAGCGCCGGATAAACCGCTAGGGCCTTGTAAGCACCAGGAAGAATGAACCGCAACAATAAAGTATTCCGTTCCGAACGCTTCAAAGCCCTGCTGGCCGTTATAAGCTGCGTATTGTTCTGGGGCTTCTCCTTTGTGTCTATAAAAATCGCCATCGGGTTTTTCGGCCCCATGACCTTGGGGGCTATCCGCTTTGCTATAGCCCTGGTCCTGCTTTTCTTTATTAAGAGGCGCCTTGGGCCAAGAGAAAAAATAAGAGCCAGGGATCTGCCCCTTTTCGCGGGAGCCGGCTTAACGGGGGTTACGTTCTACTTCTTTTGTGAAAACAACGGCGTGTCCCTGGTTACCGCTTCAGAGGCTTCCATCATCATCGCCGCCATTCCAGTGATCACCATGATCGCCGAATGGGCAGGCAGCAGGATCAGGGGGGGAAAGGAAGAAAAGCCTCCTCTCACTTTTGCGATCCTCCGCTGGGCCGGAGCGGCGATCTCCATGATCGGCGTCGTCCTTGTGGCCAGAGTTTCCTTTACCGTATCCGGCAGCGGCTTGGGCTATATTTTCATGGCCGGCGCCTGCGTAAGCTGGGTGGCGTACTGCTTCCTTACCCGGCCCCTATTCTGCCGCTACAGCCGGATCTGCATCGTCTTCTGGCAGTCGCTCTTCGGATTTCTCGGTTTCCTTCCCTTCGCCTTTTTTGAACCCCTCAAGGGCCTGACTCTCTCCCCTTTGGTATGGGGCCACATTGCCTTCCTGGGGATCTGCTGTTCCGCCCTGGGTTACTGGTTTTACGCATGGTCCCTGGAAACCCTGGGAGTGGAAGTTTCCTCGGTGTTCATCAATTTTATCCCTGTAGTCACCGCAGCAGCCGGCTTCTTCATCCTCGGCGAGCGCCTCGCCCCTCTTCAGTTGGCCGGAGCCGCCCTGGTTCTGGCCGGGGTTTACCTGGCCATGGCGGAACCAAAACAAACATGAGCAATTACAAGGGCACAAAAAATTTAACCGCAAAGCATAAGGCGAAAAGAAGAAGATAAAAAAGGCAGGAGTCTAGTAATTCCATCCTTTTTCGCCTTCCGCGCCTTTGCGGTTAGTTTCTATTAATCATGCCTTTTAGTCCAAGCAACCTACTAGCCCTTGCCTTCTTCCCTGAACCGGCCGGGGGTTTTACCGGTGCACTCTTTGAACATCCTGAAAAACTGACGCTCGTTAAAATAACCGAGTGTTGCCGCGATTTTGGCAATAGTCATTTCAGGGTTATTCCTGAGCATCTGCATGGCTTTCATAAGCTTCAGGGATTGAACATACTTATGAAGCCCCATGTTCATCTCCCGGGCAAAAAGGGAAGAAATGTAATTCGGGTGCAGCCCCGTAGCGTCGCTGAGTCTGGTTATGGAAACATCAGTCGAAAAATTTTCCTGGATAAAATTGAGAATTGTTTCCATATGGGCGGAAAATTTCCGGTTCCTTGAAAATAATCCGGGAGAAAAGAAAGAAGACATTTCCATGTATTCTTCAGGAGTGGTGCAATACATTTCCTTAAATACCGATGAAATCATTTTGCGCAGTACCTCTTCGTCCACAGGCTTTATCAGGTATTCATGAACCTGCAGGTGTATTGCCTTCTGGGCATACGAAAAGTCGCTGTAGCCGGAAAGTATGACAAAACGGCTGGGCCGTATTTTTTGAGCCTCTTCGATAAAAACAAGCCCCGACATACCGGGCATATTGATATCCGCAATAACCAGATCCGCCGCTTTTTCACGCAGAGACTCAATGGCTTCCAGAGGATCTGTTTTGGGAACCACTTCGCAGTGGGGAATCCCAAACCTGTCTATCATATAGGCGAGACCTTTTACGATATTAGGTTCATCATCAAGAACCATCACCCGCATAATCAAACCCTGTTCTTATCCGGTTCTACCCTTTCACAGCCCCCAAGGTCAGGCCGGTAACAAAATACTTCTGCAAAAACGGATAAATGACCATAATCGGAAAAACCGAAATTACCATGGCGGTTACCTGAATGGCAAGGGGAGTGAGTGTAGAATGTATTGAAGCCATCGCTGCCGTGGTTGCAGACATACCCGTAAAATTACTTCTGTTTATTACTTCCATTAACAAATAACCCAAGGTACGCAGATTCTTATTCTGTACAAAAAAAGCCGAATCGAACCATGAGCTCCAATGCGACACACCTGTGAAGATAGCGATAGTAGCCAGCAAAGGCTTGGACACCGGAAGAATAATACGTATAAATATTTAAATTCTCCAGCACCATCAATAGTCGCCGATTCATGCAACTCACCGGGTAGTCCCCGAAAGAATGAGATC
>JAITEW010000027.1 GCA_031281855.1 Treponema sp. | reverse complement strand
CAAGTTCAAGTTTTGCACAAGATTGGCGTGGAAGTGGTACGTTTATTACTTATTGGTTATTGCAAGACAGTAATCATGTTTACAGAGCCTATAAGTTAAACACGGCAATAACAATAAGTGAAGGCGAGAACACTACGGTTCATGCGGTAAACGACTTTGAATTGGTACTGACACAATAATGAAATAACATGAATTGCATTGAGGATGTTTTGAAAGAAACATCCTCTTTTTTTATTTATTGTTCACGCAGGGGTGACAGACACCAAATTTGCCTAGGGTAACCCAAGAGGTGTCAGTCACCTTTTTTAAAAAAATCTCCTAAATTTAAAGCAAAATGACTCTCCGCGCCGTATATAGCGTGGGGGTAGTTTTATGCGAAAAAAACGCGAATTTGTTGAAGGGGCGGCTTATCATGTTACTTCACGGACTAATGACAAAAAACGGGTTTTTGAATGTAATGTGGGCAGAAAAACCATGTTGCTTGTCCTCAGGGACGCGAAAGAAAAGTTCGGTTTCAGGCTTGCCAATTTCTGTATTATGCCAACCCATATACACCTGCTCATTATACCCGGTAAAGGGGGCAGCCTCTCGCTGATTATGCAGTGGATCAAGACCCATTCGGCCAAGCGCTGGAACCGCATACACGGTTCCACGGACCATTTGTGGGGGGAACGGTATTTTTCCCGGCCTATTAAAGACCCGCAGGAGTATTTTTATGTTATGGAGTATATAGACCAAAACCCCGTCAAAGCCGGTTTGGCGCATGATGTGGGAGAATGGAAAGCTTCCGGCGCGTATTATATCCGGCATAACCTTTCCGGCCTGGTTGACTATACCGGTTTTACCCGCCTATCGTATGTCAAGCTGTTACCAGAGGTGTCAGTCACCGAATTTAAACTTGACCCGCATTTTACGTAAAATCCCCCGCTCCGGGGCTATCAGGTTTAAGTGCGGGTCAAGTTCAGGGCTTGGGGTTCCCGCTTCGCGTTTATGCCCAGTTCAGGTATGACCGGAACGGATTCCGCTGCGGCTTTGTTTTCCGCCCTGATGGCGTCAAAGACTTCCTGGCGGTACACTTTTACCGCCTTAGGGGCGTCAACACCCAGGCGCACCTGATCTCCGCGTATCTCGATTATGGACACCGAGATGTCATCGCCTATCATTATCTTTTCGTTGACTTTTCTGGAAAGTATCAGCATGGCTAGTTCCTCTCCCCAGCGCCGGGGGTCCGGGCGGCAGAGAGTTCCGCCATGATGTCATGTTTGGTTTTCCAGCGGCTGTCCGTCAAAACCACCTGGAGGCCCTGCCGGGTGTCCCGGTTTATCACCAGAGGCCCCTGGAGGTTGGCGGTCATAGAGCCCCCTTCAGGAGGGATAGTAACGATAGAAAAGATAAGGGCTTTGCCCGGATCGGAGATGCTTATCTGTTTCAGCTCTTCGTTGTCGATGTTAGCTTCGTAATCAGGCCGGAAAAGAAAAGGGTTTATCAGGATAAAAGCTACCTGAACATTGTCAACGGACTGGAGCCAGTAAAAAGGCTGGCGCTCGGCGTCCAGAAGCACATAGTCCTGTAAAGACTCGAAACCCAGAAGCCCTTGGGGAAAGAAAATCTTCTGCCGCTCATCCACATCAACCAGCCCGTACGCTTTGGTATCAACCTTCACCTTTAACTCCTCAATCTAAAAACTAAAAAACTATTAACGCAGGAAATCCAGCAAAGTAGGAGGCACTATTTTTGCCGCAGTCTGGAGGGCCGCCTTGTGGGCAAAGTCCATCTGCGCAAGATCCGTAGCCGCTTCCGCCATATCCAGGGCCGATTCACGGGCCAGGTATGAAGCCGTATTGGGTATCTCCTGGTTAAGCCTGGTCCAGGCCAGTTCCGCCCGTTCCTGGCGGCTTCCGATGTCGGCAAGCCTGGTCTCCAGGTTCTGGAGCGCCAGATCTATGCCCCCTATGCCCTGGGAGCCTGTAAAATCCTGATCACCCCGGAAAAGGGCGTCCCGCAGGCGCAGCACCATATCGAAGACCGAGCCGCCGCTTACCCTCGCAGAAGGGTTCCAGTTAGGAGCCGAAGGATCGTTGTTAAACTGTATCAGCCCCAGTTCCTCAAGGGTACGGGAGCCCTGTTTGTCTTCCAGGCGGATAAGGTGGGGATTGGTCCCCTCAAGGGCAATGCCCCGGCTGTCGGGATCGATATAGGCCTTTACAGGCGCCGAAGATTCGTTGATTTTTGCTACTAAAGCCGGAAGGGTATCCCCAGGGGTTACGGGAATTTCCCTGCCGTCTATATAGAAGGCCCCTGGGGCCTGGGCCTGCCAGCCGGAAGCATCGGTACTGGAGAAGATCTGCATCTTTTCGGCCCAAAAGGCCTCCCCTCCTCCTATGTCCAGTTCCGCATAAGTACGGTCGGTGATCTCAACGCTGCGGTTAGGTCCTGAACCGCGGTACTCCACGTTTACCACCATGGATTCCCCTCCGCCCTGGATTGTGCCTTCTACAATCCTGAAAGGCTCGGTAAAAGCCTTGTCGCCTGCGAAGATCCTGTTGCCGTCAGGCCCTACGGAATTGGAAATCGAGACCAGTTCCTTGAGCAGTTCGTTGACTTCCACCGCTATGTTCCTGAGATCGTCTTTGGAGTAGATGCCGTTGGCGCCCTGTACCGAAAGATCCCGTATGCGCTGCATCACATCCACGGCGTTGTGTATATAAATGTCCGCCTGCCGGAAGTGATCCCTGGCGTAAAGGGTGTTCTGTTCGAAGCGTTCCAGCCGGGCCAGGTAGGATTCGTAGCGCACCGCATGGGAAGCCGCCAGGGGATCGTCCCGGAGTTCCTGGATGCGTTTCTGCGAGCCTATTTTGGATTGGATAGCGGAAAGCCCTTCTTCCTGCCTCCTGAGGCGGTACTGGATATCGTCATTAGGCATATTAGTGGATATTCTTCTCATGGGTTACTCCTCTTAGACGCCCATTTTGTTGATAAGAGTGTCAAACATGGCGTTTACCGTAGTGATGAACCGGGCCGCAGCGTTGTAGCCGTGCTGATATTTGAGCATATTCGACAGCTCTTCGTCCATGTTTACTCCCGAAACGGACTGGCGCATCTCTTCAAGCTGTTTCATAATGAGGTTCTGGGTTTCCAGGGCCCTGCCGCTTTGTTCGCCTAAAAGGCCGATGCGGCCCACGGAATCGGCGAAGTAGTCATCGAAAGTACGGAACTGGCCTACCATAACCTCGTTGTTCCTGATAGCGGCTATGGCCATAGCGGCCTCCCCGTTACCGGGATTGGCGGGCCTGCCGTTTTCGCCGAACCCTGCGGCCACGGATCCGGGGTCCCTGACCAGAGCGGGGTTCACTTCGATCCACCCCGAGGGATGGGCTATAGGCGCTACTTCCCAGCCTGCGGTTTCAACAAGGCTGGATACCGCGCCGCCCCTGGCCCAGTCATAAGCGCCTTCAGGGCCCGAGGCGCTGAGGAGCCCCGCGTAGCCCGCGAGAAAATGGCCTGAATCTTCAATATAGCGGATCACAAAATCCGGGGTCTCCGCCGTCTCCGTAGGGGCCCCCTTCATGGTGAGGTAGCCGTCGCGGTTAAGCCGGGCCGTAACTTCGGCGCCGGAATTGTTGATCCTTGTGATAATGTCCGCCACTGTGTCTGTCGGGTAATAGGGTATCTGCCGGACGCCGTCTGCGGCCGAAAGGGTGATGGTCCCCTCAAGCCCAACCTGGGCCCGGCTTTCCAGGACATTGGTCCCTGAAACCCTGAAGACGTAGGAAGAATCGTAGTCCCCGTCGCCGTTCCGGTCGTAGTCGCCGTTCACATTAGTCGCAAAGGGATGCTCGGTAAAAAAACTTAAGCCTGTCGCGCCGTTGATGCCGTAGCCCTTCTGGTGGACCTCGTTTACCAGGCCCACGAAGTTCATGGTCATATTGTCCAGGATCTGAATTTCCGACTGTATGGTATGGTCCCGAAGATCCACCAGGGCTCCCAGGCTTCCGTTGTGATCGCCGTTGCGGAATTCCAGGTATTCCCGGGTCTCGTTCCACACTATGTCCGAATACCCTGTTTCACTGTTCCTCGCAAGGTCAAACTGCCGGCCTATCTTTCCCTGAACCAGGATCACCCCCGCGGTGTGGACCATGAATTCATCAGGGTCCCGGGTGTCTACGCTTATGTTTACGAGGGACGAAAGCTTGTCCACCAGAAGATCCCTGCGGTCCAAAAGATCGTTAGGATTGTCGCCCTGGGCCTTCACTTTCTGTATATCCCCGTTGAGCCCCGCGATCTGTCTGGTAATATCGTTTACCCGTTCCACGGTAAGGCGTATGTCTTCTTCGGTCTGATCCTGGAGGCGCTTGAGGGCGCTGTAGCGTTCGTGGATGCCGTCTACCAGGGTCTTCCCGCGCTCCAGCACCGCCATCCTGGGCGCGCTGTCAGCCGGATGTATTGACAACTCCTGCCAGGAATTCCAGAATTCGTCCATTTTGCTGCGTATGGAATTCTGTCCGGGCTCAAGGTAGATCTGCTCCATCTCCCGGATGTAAGGGTCCCTGGCCTTCCAGTACCCTTCCCCGCCGGCCTGGGCCGTAATACGGCGGTCCAGAAGCTGGTCCCTAAGGCGCTCTATCCTTTCGACGACCACCCCCTGGCCTATCTGGCCGGGAGTCTCTTCACGGTTGAGCCCCGGCAGGTAGATGGGTTCAAAGGGAACAAATTCCACCCGCTGCCGGGAATAGCCTTCGGTAGAAGCGTTGGAAAGGTTGTGCCCTGTTACGTTCAAAGCCTGCTGATGGGCGTCTACAGCCCGCTTCCCGATTTCAATAGGCAAAAAGGTAGAAGTCATATACCGCTCCTTGGGTTTCTTGGCTGTTAAATGTGCCGGTTAAAAACCATGCTCTTGAGTTCCTGCGCCGCCTGCCCGCCTTTGCGGGTATAAAGCTTGCCGCCTCTGGCAGGGAACAGGGCTTCCAGGTACGCTGCGGCCATGGTTTTCGCCTCATTGAGGTAGTTGAGGAAGGATTCGTTAACAGCCCTCATTTTGATGGTTTCCATCTTGATGGTCCTGAAAAGGTCCGAAAGGGCTCTCCGTTCTTCTTCAGGGAGCCGCGACACGATGGTATAAAAGGGCGCCGCTTGGCCGGAATTTCCCATGAGTTCCCCGGTTAAAGCGGCGAAAAGCCCGGCCCGTTCCTGTTCCAGAACGCCGAGTTCCATACCTAACTGGTTGATTTCCGCCATTTTCCAGTCAAAATCCGTCCATTCCCGGGCCAAAACCGCGTGGCGTACCGAATCCTGAACTGACGAAATCTTTTTGAGCAGAGCCAGTTCCTGGCTAAAAACCTGAACACACCGTCTATAATCCCACATCGTATTCATACGAACCCCCTTTCTTTATCGGAATTTTGCGGAAAAGGGTTTAGGCCGTACTGCAAAAACGTGATTAGTATTGACAACTGTTATTTTCCCTTGTAAGATAACAGTTGTTACCGGTAACGTCTGTTACCTGATAAAGGGGAGCTTATGCCGCCGGACCCGGCAAACACTATAGAAAAAATTCTAAAAAGCGCCGCCGCTGAATTCTTGCGGAACGGCTACGCCGGCGCGTCTTTACGCAAGATAGCCGCCGCAGCGGGGGTTACCACAGGCGCGTTATACCGGCATTACGCGGACAAGGAAAGCCTTTACAAAGCCCTGGTAGAGCCGGTTTACCATGAAGTTCTTGATACGTTGCGGAAAGAGACTGACCATTATGAAAAACTTCTGGATTCCGAAGGCTTAAATCCCATGTGGGAAAATTCGGTCCAGGATGTGGAAACCTTTTTCCGGCATATCTATGGCCGTCTGGACGCGGTCAAGCTCCTCCTTTCTGCGTCAAAACAAACGGTGTACGGGGACTTCAAAGAGAAAATCATCCTGACGGACCTGGAGTTAACTTCGCGGTATATCCGGACCGCCCGGAAGCGGGGCTACAAGATACGAAAATTGTCCAAAGAGGAACTATACATTGTTACCCTGGGGCAGTACTCCGGGTTTTTTGAGATTCTGCTCCGGGGCAAAGAACTGAAGGACGCCTTAAAATACGCCAGGACCTATGGCCTCTTTTGCACCGGCGGGTGGAAAGCGTTGCTGATACCAGGGGACTCAAAAGAAAAATAGAAATGAACCGCAGGCGAATCGAACCTTCGGTTCGCAGGCGAAAAAGTCGAAGAAGTGAAAAGTATTTTTTTATCTTATTGTTAGTATTAGCTAACTATATGATATTTCAGGAGGTAATTAATGAAGAAAAAAGAACAGAAGGGCCTGGGCTACGTGCTGTCCCTGGCGGGGAAAAACCGGCGGCTGCTCTACGCCTCCGCGCCCCTGGCGGTTCTGTCGGGGCTCTGCG
>JAITEW010000259.1 GCA_031281855.1 Treponema sp. | reverse complement strand
TTCCAGGCGCCGCCGCAGCAGACAAGCCGGCGCATATTGGGGGGAATGTCATAGTGGGCAAAGAGCGCCAAGGCCTGGGCCGCCATAAGTTCGCCCGCATCCCCTACGATGCGGAGGGCCACGGCGTCACCCCCAGCGGCGGCTTCCTCAACCTGGCGTGTCAGAGAGGCCACCTTTCTGAACGGCGCAGCCTCATGGTACACTAGGGACACCATGTCCCAGTCCCGTTCCAGCTTCCAGTCCCGCCGGATAAGATCATGGATACGGGTCTTTTCCGTCCAGCCCTCAATACCGGAGACTACCGCCCTGACGGCCTCCTGGCCTATCCAGGCCCCGCTCCCCTGATCCCCCAAAATGGGGCCCCAGCCACCGACGGCCCTGCGCTCAAAGCCGTCACGGGATTCCAGGCGGCCCGCCTTATCCACCAGCAATACATCGGAACCCGTTCCCGAAAGGGCCAGAAACCCGTCTTCCCAGAGGGCCCCCGCCATAAGGCCGGCCTCGGACTCCGGCATAATGGAGGCTTCTTTTACTTCGGTCCGTTCTTTTAGCATGTCCAGGAGATTCGCCACAGGGCCGACAAAAACCACATAGAGCTTGTCGATAACAGGCGGCGGCTTCCCACCGAAAACCTGGTCCAGACAATTTTTCACGTTTTCCCGGGAATTCTCCGGTGTGGTAGAATTAACGTTCACACCCCCCGCGATCCCCTGGCCCAGGATCTCGAAATTTTCGTTAAAGAGGATCATACGAAGCTTGGTACCGCCGCCATCCGCCGAAAGTATGGTACGCATTGTTTTATACAAAAGTCCACCTCAATGGACAATTTTTATTGTACTTAATTCTGAAAAAAAGTACCAGCGCGACAACAGGATGTTAGGGAGGAAAGGGCTGTCCCCAGACCGGCAGGCCAGTAAGACAGCCCTTCGTTCATAACAAAACGGGGCTAAATACCCAAATCGGCGGCCTTCTTTTTGGCCTCAGCCCAGGTATCCTGCTGCCACCTGTTCAACTCATCCAAGCCGGCCTCCTTAAAGGCAGCGATGGCCTGAGCCTTGAAAGAGGCGAATTCGGCGTCATTCCTGGCGTAGACCACCCGGGAGGCCCATTCGGCGGCGGCAAGCTGCTGAACATTGGTCTGAATACGGGCTATGTCCGTTGGCATGGCAGGGAGCATCCGGGGTACCAGGGCGTTGTAATTACTCATGTCCTTCATGTTCCCCTTCTCAATCTCGTTGTAGATGATATCTTCCATGGTGAGGGTCCCATAATGCCGGACAACCTCCTGCTCCAGATCGTTATAGGCCATATTGGCGATTTCCGGGATCATCATAAAGTTGATATATGAATCGTAGCGGGGATCCTCGGTCAACTGGGAAAGGGCGATGAGGAAATTCGCACCGCCGTAACCGATGCCCCTGGTCAGGCCGAGATCCTGGCCGGCTCTCCTGGCTTCAAGAATGGCGTCAGTAGGGCGGGGTTTGCCATCCACCAGGTTCCAGTCTTCGCCTTGGATGCCGTTGTAGAGGAGTTCCAGGCCGTCGAAGCTGGAAGTATAATCGTAGAGCCTGACAACCGCGTCCGGGTATTTGCAGTTCTTAGTAATGGCAAAACCGAATTCATAGAGGTAGTTAAAGGCTCCGCCCTGGACGCTGCCGTTCTTCCAGGGAACCGGAACGTAGGTATCAAGAATATTCAAGTCTTCATCCCGAATGGTAGGCCTGTCCCAAAAACCGTGACTGTAGAGGATCTGCTCGGCGTTTCGCTTTTCACCCCATTCCTCATTGGTCTGGGTAAAGAGATCCGGGTCCAGAATACCCAGCCGGTTCGCCTTGTACATCATCTCTATAGCCTTCCAATACACCGATCGGGGATCATCGTCAAGCTGGTTCACTAAGTCCATGGTCTGGTAATCGGCAAATCCAAAGGTAAAAACAGCATCGTAACCAAGGACGGAAGCCCAGGGGTAGAAGAAGGAGAAAGTATTGCCCCAGTCGACAAAGCCCGACAAACCGTACACCTTCTTGCCGTCATCGGTCATGGGTTTGGTGTCCACCATCTTTTTTAGAGCCTGGACAAAGCTGTCGGTATCATGTATCTCCGGGTACCCCGCGTTTTTGTAGGGTTTCCACTTGAGCATAGGGTAGTAGAGCATGGCCCCGGAACCGGTATTTGTGGGAATAACGTACATGCCGCCGTGAACAGCCTTGGATACCGCAAGTTGTTTGCTCATGTTGGACTTGAGGTTCGGTCCCCACGTGTCAAGGTACCGTTCAAAATCGACAAGATAGCCGCCTGAAACCAGGGTTGACGATGTTTTGACATCGGAAGGCCCGATACGGACCACGTCCGGCAGATCGCCGGAACTCATCTGCAGGGCCCATTTTTCGGTGGTCACCTGGAGCCAGTTGATCTTGACGCCGGTTTTCTTGATCAGGTACTGGGCCACCGGGGTTTCAGCAGTTTCGGCATTGCCCCCGGTGGCTTCAACGCCCAGAATGCTGATTTCCACCACCTCGCCGGTCCAGTTGTGATCGGCGTCGAAACTACCGGACACTTCCCTGGGCGCTTCTTCCTTCTTTTGACAGCCAGTGATTAGCAGGACCGCCACAAAAAGGAAAAGTGTCGTTTTGAATGTACTCTTCATAATATTCCTCCAAAAAAATATTGTACCGGCATACGCCGACAGTACCCGTGTTAGCCTTTTATGGCGCCCATCATGATGCCCTTTACAAAGAATCGCTGCATGAAGGGATATACCAGAATGATCGGGAAGGTAACCACCATGGTCAGCGTCATCCGTACCGACATGGGGGTAATGGTCTTTGACAGGGTTACCACATCGGTAGTAACCGTCCTGTTCGCCTGACCGGCAAGAACCTCCGCCGCCTGGAGCAGTTCGTAGAGTTTGAGTTGCAGAGTAGCCAGGTTAGGATTGCTGATGTAGATGTAGTTATCGAACCAACTGTTCCACTGGCCTACGGCGCAGAACACCGTAATGGTCGCCACGATAGGAAGGCTCAAAGGGAAGATGACCGAGCGATATATCCGCATATAACCGGCCCCTTCTATAAGCGCCGCCTCCTCCATGGAAGGAGGTATCTGCTCAATAAAGGTCTTGAACAGGATAATATAGAAAGCGCTCAGGGCGCCGGGAACCACATACACCAGGAAGGAATTAAACAAGCCGTAAGCCCTGATGGTGAGGTAGTAGGGGATAAGGCCGGCGCTGAAGTACATGGTC
>JAITEW010000213.1 GCA_031281855.1 Treponema sp. | reverse complement strand
AGGCTGTGCTGGTGGCCTGAAACGCCGACCGCTTCTACGGTTTTCCTGGCGGCTTTGTCGAGCTTCCCGAAGGCGGTCTTTAGGGCGTCCTGGTACCATTCGGCCTTCTGTTCCCTGGTACCGTCGTTTTCGGCGATCATGTCCACCGGGGTTTGGGCCGTGTCGACTACGGCCTTTTTTTCATAGTCGTACAGGATGATTTTGCAGCTCTGGGTTCCAAGGTCTATTCCGCACACGGTCTTCATTGTCCGCCTCCGGTTAACATTCAATCTATGCTATTTTACGGCTTAAAGACCGATCTGGCAAGCGCCGGTATCCGTTTTTGTCAGCTTGCTACAAGGCCGTTGCGGAGGGCGTAAACCGCGGCTTGGGTGCGGTTTTTGAGACCCGCTTTGCGTATAGCCGATGAGATGCAGTTCCGCACAGTCCCGTCTTTCAGCTTCAGCTTTTCGGCGATTTCCTTGTTCCGGCACCCTTCGGCGATGAAGGCCAGAATACGCATCTCTGTCCTTGAAAGGCCCATGGGAAACGGGGCCTTGTTTACCGGTGTTTTGCTTTTCAGGGAATGGGTTTTACATCGATCCGTCAGCATCCAGAACACCCTGGCGGCAAGTGCGGAATTTACATACGGTTCCCCGGCGCGGACCTTCCTGATGATAGCCGTTATGCTTTCCATGTCCGCGTCCCTGAGGAGATACGCCGCTATGGTTCCGCTTTCTGTCAGGCGCATCAGATCCCTGTCCTCAAGGGAGCAAAGCATGATAATGGATGTAGAAGGCGAATGCCGCTTGAGCAGATGCGGCACTTCAACTCCGTTAAAGAAAGCAACGCAACTGTCAAGAATTGCGATGTCCGGCTTGAAAAGCTTTCCCAGCTTTACCGCGTCATAACCATCCTTCCCTACAGCCTTCAGTTCCATATCATTTTGTGATGATACCAGGGTTTTTATTTTTTCCCTGTCCTGGATTCTGTCAAAAATTGCTATGATACTGTTCATGTATCCTCCCAATATAGAGAAAATAGAGATATTTAACAATCGTTACATATTTTCTTTAAAAAAATAGATATTTTTCAATATGTCATGAATATCACGCTTTTTTGTTGACTGTAGCCAGGGAGTATGTTATACTAGAGGTATCCAGTTTGGAAAAAATGTAAATTCATTTCGTATTGGAATAAAGCATGCAATATTTTGATACTCATGCTCATATAGGGCTTATATGCGAAGATCCTATTGAGCAGCTCATAGTGATTCAGGAAGCCCGGCAGGTTTCAGTAACCCGGCTTGTCTCGATCTGCAATAGCCTTCACGATTTTGTGAAGATCTACGATAATCTCAAATCAGCGGAAAACGTGTACCACGCGGTAGGGGTTTCCCCGTCTGAGGTGCAGAATCCCGGCAAGGACTGGGTGAGGACTATCGAGCAGAGCGTCCGCCTGCCCAGGGTAGTGGCTATAGGGGAGATCGGCCTCGACTACTACCGCAGATTCGGGGACAAAAAGTCCCAGATCGAGCTTTTTATCACCCAACTGGATCTTGCGGCCAAACTGGATCTTCCGGTTATCATCCATAACCGCGACGCGGGCAAGGATGTGCTGGAAATTCTGAAAGACCGGCTGCCCCCGAAAGGCGGGGTCCTGCACTGTTACTCAGAGGACGCTGAATACGCCAAAAGAGCCCTGAATCTGAACATCTTTTTTTCCTTTGCAGGCAACCTGACCTACAGGAACGCGAAAAACCTCCATGAAACTATCGGCGTACTGCCTCTGGATCGTATTTTGATAGAGTCTGAAAGTCCTTTTATGGTCCCTGCGGACTACCGGGGAAAGCGGAACATGCCCAAATACCTGCCCACAACGGCCCGTTTCCTGGGAGAGATGCTGGAAATCGACGATGCCGAGCTGGCGGCGGTTTTGTGGGATAATGCGTGCCGGTTTTTCGGCCTCCCTGCATGATAAGTTAAACTTGACTTGTAAAAAAAGCCTGTTTTGACATGCCGCTGTACCGACCGGTAAAGATTGGTTCACTCGAATTGCCCGGGAACCTGTTTCTCGCTCCTGTAGCGGGGTATACCGACAGGGCTTTCCGGACTATCTGCGCCGAGCTGGGAGCGGATTTTACCTATACCGAACTGGCCTCAGCGGAAGCCTTGACGCGAAACAGCTCCAGGACGATGATGATGCTCAAACGGGGGGAAAGCGGGAAGCCCTATGCGGTCCAGCTCTTCGGCGCTGATCCTGATGCGGTGTACCGGGCGGTCCTGCTGCTTGCGGCCCTTAAGCCCGAAGCGGTGGACATCAATTCCGGCTGTCCGGCGCTTAAGGTGGTAAAAACCGGGGCAGGAGCGGCGTTGATGAAAGATCCCGCCCTTTTAGGCAGGGTTGTTGAGGCTGCGGCTAACGCTTCCGTAAAGGCCCTGGGCGGCGTCCCGGTGACGGTGAAGCTACGGTCCGGCTGGGACTGGGAGCATATCAATTACCGCGACTGCGCCCGTGCGGCTGTCGAAGCCGGGGCCGCCCTGGTGTGCCTTCATCCCCGGACCCGCGCCCAGGGCTACGGGGGCAGGAGCGACTGGTCCCATATCGCGGACCTGGCCGCAGGGCTTTCCGTTCCTGTCGCTGGATCGGGGGATCTGTATTCCCCTGAAGACGCCGGGCGTATGCTAAGGGAAACAGGCTGCGCCGCTGTGATGTTCGCCCGCGGGGCCATGGGGAACCCTTTTATTTTCGCCCTTACAAAGGAATACTTAGATAAGGGGGAGTGGACCCCGCCGGATTACGCCGTGCGGTTTGCCGCGGCTTTCAGGCAGTTGGAACTTTTGGCCTCCGATATAGGGGAGAAAGCGGCGTGCCTGGAGATGCGGAAACAGTTCTGCGCCTACACCAAAGGCATAGGCTGCAGGGCAGGGCTTACAGGCGGGGCCCGGCTTCGGGACCGGCTGGTTCATGCTGAGACAATTTCCGATTACCGTGTTATACTGGGGGAACAAAGAGGAGAATGAAGGAGAATGATGAGATATTCAATATGTATCGATTCGGTTTTCAGGGGCCTCGACAGCCTTTCGGCCCTGGAACAGGTCAAGGCCTGCGGTTTTGAGGCTTATGAATTCTGGTCCTGGTGGAACCGGGACCTGGATGCGTTGAAGAAAAAAGCCGATGCCCTGGGGATGAGCTGCGCCTGTTTCTGCACCAAATCCTTTTCCCTTACGGAACCGTCCAAAAGGAGCGTCTATCTCCAGGATCTGAAAGAATCCGTCAAAGCGGCGAAAAAGATAGGCGCTCCCTGCCTTATCTCCCAGTGCGGCGATGACACCGGCGCGGTCCATGCCTATCAGCGGCGGTCAGTGGTGGAAGGACTCAGGGAAGCGGCGCCTATTGTCGAAGACGCGGGTGTTACCCTGCTCCTGGAACCCCTGAACGGCAAAATCGATCACAAAGGGACCTGGCTGGAGTCTTCCGGTGAGGCGTTTGAAATAGTCCGTGAAGCGGGAAGCGGGAGTATCAAGCTCCTGTTTGACATCTACCATCAGCAGATAACCGAAGGCGATGTAATCCGCCGGCTTACCTCGTATGTTTCAGAGATACGCCATGTACACAGCGCGGGAAATCCGGGGCGGCATGAACTGGATTCCGGGGAGCTTGATTACCCCAGGATTTTCAAAGCCCTTGAAGGGGCAGGCTACAAAGGTTACCTGGGGCTTGAGTATGTCCCTGCAGAGGACCCTGTTACAAGCCTTAAAAGAATGCGGTCCCTGGTCCCATGAGTTTTTTAAGGCGGCCGTTTCCGTACCGGCAGTACAACGCGGTACTGGTTCTTATCGGCATAAATATCCTGGTGTACCTTGGGGAGCTTTTCCTGCGGAGGCTGGATCTGACCTTCTATCTCTCCATGATTCCCATAGCGGCGGCCAGGGGCTGGATCTGGCAGTTTGCGACGTATATGTTCGTCCACGATCCCAGGTCTTTAAGCCATATTCTGTTCAACATGCTTGCCCTCTTCATCTTTGGGAGCCGTGTGGAAGCCCGTATAGGAAGCCTGGAATTCCTACTCTATTATTTCCTAACCGGGATTCTTGCAGGGGTTTTCTCTTTTCTGGTGTACTGGTTCTCAGGATCCCCTACGGTGTTCCTTATGGGCGCTTCAGGGGCTATTTTCGCGGTCCAACTGGCCTATGCCGTCCTGTTCCCGGAAGCCGTGCTTTTCCTTTGGGGCATACTTCCCCTAAAGGCGCCGGTAATGGTCCTGGGTTTTACCGTTGTTGAGATAGTCCTGATGGTTACAGGGCTTGCGGGCAATGTGGCCCATTTTACCCATTTGGCGGGTTTCGCCTTTGGGTGGCTCTATTTCCTCATCCGCTTCGGCATCAATCCCTGGCGCGCTATGCGGAGGTAAAGCGATGGTATACTTGACAATTTCCGCGGTCCCTGTTAGGGTCAAACGTATGAAACGGATTTTCGCGTCCCATCACCATCATCACCATGTTCCCGGGGCCCTGGAGTCCGTTGCCGTGTAGGCGCGTGAACGGTAATTCAGCCGTGGGCCCGGAGTGTTTCCGGCAGGTCCACGGCTTTTTTTTTGCAGGAGCAAAGAATGAACAAACTGCGTATCCTTATCCCTAAAGGGAGGATCTTTGACAACGTATCCCGGCTTTTTTCCGAAGCCGGGTTTCCCATGTACCTGGCGGACCGGACCTACCGGCCGGTGTTTTCCGCTGACTGGCTGGACGCCAAGATCATGAAACCCCAGAACGTAGGGGAACTCCTGGAACTGGGGAGCCATGACGCGGGTTTTACCGGCGTTGACTGGATCAGGGAAAGCGGCGCCGAAGTGGAGGAGGTTCTGGACCTGGGTCTTGACCGGGTGCGCATAGTGGCGGCTGTCCCCGCTGAAACCTCCGAGGCTTCCCTCAGGTCCCGGAAGATCGTGGCCGCTACGGAGTACGTGAACCTGGCGGAAAAATGGCTTAAAGAAAAGGGGTACCGTTACCGGGTCCTCCGCACCTATGGGGCCACAGAGGTGTTCCCTCCTGACGATGCGGACATGATCATCGACAATACCTCGTCGGGCCAGACCCTCCGCGACAACGGCCTTACGATCATCGCCACGATCCTGGAATCTTCCACCCGCTTTGTGGCGTCAAAGGCCGCTCTGGCTGATCCTGAAAAGCGGGGCCGCATCGAAGAACTGGCCATGCTCTTTCAGGCGGTGCTTGACGGCAGGGACCGGGTGATGCTGGAAATGAACATACCCAAAGACCGCTTTACCGAAATCGTGGCGGATCTTCCTGCGATGAAAAGCCCCACTGTGGCGCCTCTATACGGGGAAAGCGGCTATGCGGTGAAGATTGCGGTGAAAAAGCACGAGGTACCGGGGCTCATCCCCAGGTTAAAAAAACTCGGCGCAGGGGATATTGTGGAATACGATCTGCGGAAAGCGGTCCCTTAAAGGAGGAGGTGAATATGGCGAGAATCGGGGAAATTACGCGGCGGACAAAAGAAACCGATGTTTTTATCCGGCTGAACCTTGACGGAACCGGCCGGGCGGCCCTGGAGTACCCCCTGGGGTTCATGACCCACATGCTGAATACCTTTGCCCGGCACGGGCTTTTCGATCTCGAAGTCCGGGCCAGCGGGGACCTGGAGGTGGATCAGCACCACCTGGTCGAGGATACGGGCATTGTCCTGGGCCAGTGTTTTGCCAGCGCCCTGGGGGACAAGAAGGGAATACGCCGGGTAGGGAGCTGCCTCTTCCCTATGGACGAAACCCTGGCACGGGCTGCCGCGGATCTTTCGGGCCGGGGTTTCCTGGTCTTTGAAGCCGGGCTTTCGGGGATTCCCCTCACAGGGGCCCAGGTTTCGGGAAGCCCCGGGGCTTTTCAAACAGATACCATCGAAGATTTCTGGCAGGGCTTCGCTTCCGCCGCCGCGGTCTCCCTTCACCTGGACATACTCCGGGGCCGGAGCGATCACCACAAAATCGAAGCCCTTTTCAAAGCCGCTGCCCGGGCCCTTAGGGAGGCTGTCGAAATTGATCCCCGTTCTCCCGGGGATGTGCCTTCGACCAAGGGGACCCTGGGGGTAGCGGTATGAAGGGCCTTACCGGCGTTGTCGATTACGGCGCAGGAAACCTGGGTTCCGTAATGAACGCCTTAAAGCGTCTGGCCGTTGCGGCCCGGTTTGTGCGGGACCCCGCAGAACTGGCCCCTGGTTCTTCGCTGTACGAAAAGATCATCTTCCCCGGTGACGGCCACTTTGCCACCGCTATGGCGTCTCTGGAAAAATCAGGCTACGCCCAGGCGCTCAAAGAATGGATACAGGCCGGCAAGCCCTTTTTGGGGATCTGCATCGGCCTTCAGCTCCTTTTCGATTCTTCTGAAGAGGCCCCGCCGGTAAACGGCAGGGAGATCCGGGGCCTTTCGGTGATCCCAGGGGCTGTAAAACGCTTTCCTGGCCGCAAGGTCCCGCAGATCGGCTGGAACAGCACCGCCGCCAGGCCGGGTTCCCGCCTGTTCCGGGGCATCCCGGAGGATACGTTTTTCTACTATATACATTCTTATTACGCCGCGCCGGCAGCGGACAGCGCAACATCCGCTGAAGCGGAATACTACATCCGGTACTGTTCCGCTGTAGAGCAGGGCGCCCTCGCGGCGGTCCAGTTCCACCCCGAAAAGTCCGGCCTCTGGGGCCTTAAGCTCCTTGAAAACTGGGCGGGAGGCAATTAATGCAGGCAAAGCGCATCATTCCCTGCCTGGACGTGGACGACGGCAGGGTGGTAAAGGGAATCAAGTTCAAGGGCATACAGGACGCCGGGGACCCGGTGGAACTGGCCAGGCGTTACAACGACGAAGGCGCCGACGAGCTCACGTTCCTGGATATCGGGGCGTCTTACAAAAGCCGGGCCACCCTGCTGGACGTGGTCCGCCGGGTAGCCGCTGAAGTGTTCATCCCCCTCTGTGTAGGCGGGGGCATCAGAACCGTGGAAGACATGCGGGAGGCCATGAACGCCGGGGCGGACAAGGTTTCGGTCTGCACTTCCGCCCTCAAGCGGCCTGAGCTTCTTTCGGAAATGGCCAGGGCCTACGGGAGCCAGTGCGTGGTCCTCTCGATAGACGCCAAGCGGGCCGCTTTAGGACGGAACGCTTCGCGTTCCGCGTGGACCGCGTATTCCCACGGCGGCCGTACCGACACAGGCTTAGACGCTGTGGAATGGGCCGTGAAGGCCGTTGAACTGGGGGCCGGGGAGATCCTCCTTAACTCCATTGACGCGGACGGTACCGGCGGGGGCTACGATCTGGAACTGACCCGGATGATCCTGGACGCCGTGCCTGTTCCGGTGATAGCCTCAGGAGGCGCCGGAAATCTGGAACAGATAGCCGGGGTGCTCGAATCCCCCGGAGCCGACGCCGCCCTGGTGGCGTCTCTGCTTCACTTCGGGAAGACCACGATCCGGGAAATCAAAGAATACGCCAAATCAAAAGGGATCTGCGTAAGATAAGAAAGGCTAAAAAGGAAGGCTGATAAGGAAGGCTTATGATTGTAGCGTCAATCGACATACAGGACAGCAAGGTTGTCCAGCTCCGGCAGGGTTCGGAACTGGTACTGCAGCGGGACAACGCCGGAGAGCTGGCTGAGGAATTCGACCGTTACGGCGAAACGGCGGTCATCGACCTGGACGCCGCTATGGGCAAAAAAAACAACCTTGAGATGATAAAGCCCCTGCTCCGCAAGGCCGAGTGCCGCGTAGGCGGGGGTATACG
>JAITEW010000160.1 GCA_031281855.1 Treponema sp. | reverse complement strand
GGTATTGTTCTGGATAAGCTGGCCGTACTGGTCTTTCTGGACCGAAATAAGGGTTACATCTGTCAGGGCCTGGGCGGTTTCAATGTGGCTGTGCGAAGACATAGTGGAAACGACGCCGAAGAAGTCGCCGGGCCCCAGGACATTGCCGCCTTCTTCTTCCACAACTTCCACTTCCTTAAAAACCCGTACCTTACCCTGGCGGATGATAAAAAACCGGTCGGCGTTTTGTTTACCTTCGACCACAATATAGGAGTCTTTTTTAAAATTGACAAACGAAAGTACTAGCTGCCCGGCCATCCTGTCCCCAAAGAGTAAAATCTTCCTTGCATAAAAGTATATAAATCCCTGCGCTTACTTGTCAATTGCGGTTAACAAACCCCGGCGTCTCAGGTTATTAAAAGTACGTAGTCAACCACGAAGCCCGTAAAAAGGGCGAAAACAACGGCGAAGGCCAGATAGAGGACAAAATCCTTCAGGCCCAGGACTATCTTCATGGCCCCAAGGTTGGTGATCTTGGCAGCCGGGCCGGTGATCATAAAAGCCGCCGCTGATCCCATGCTCATGCCGCTCTGCATCCAGCCCAGCAAAAGGGGGATAGTGCCGCCGCCGCAGACATAGAGCGGGACCCCGACGGTGGCGGCCATGAGGAGCCCAAAACCCCGTCGCCTGCCGAAGAGGGCCGCCATGGCGTCAGGGGGTACGTAACGCTGGAACAGGGCCGAAATGGTTATGCCTAAAAGGACGTAAGGCCCCGTGGCCCTGATGTTCCGTCCCAGGTTTTTAATGAACCTCATGAAAAGATTGGGGTCCGTGTCCCGGCTTGGACCGGCAGCAAAGCCTTTGAAATTAAAGTACTTCCGCTTTTTGAAAAAGAAACGCACCGCGAGACCAGCGGTAATGCCGCAGAGAAAACAGCTTACGAAGCGGATAATCAAGGCAGCAGGCCCCAGGCCGGCGCTGTAAAAAAGAAGCTGGGGGTTGAGGAGTATGGAACTCATCATAAAGGCCGCGAGCCAGTCCTCTTCCATGCCCTTATCCGCAAAAGAAGCGGCAATTGGTATGGTACCGTACATGCAGAGAGGGGAAACAATGCCAATCATAGAAGCAGGGATGATCCCCAGAACCCCAAGCTTTTTCGCCTGCAAAGCCATCAGGAGGGCGTGGATCTTATCTTTGCCAAAAACTGATATGAGAGAACCCAGGACCATCCCCAGAATCCAGTAGCCTGAAATCTGAACGAGCTGGATAGAAAAATAATACCAGAAATAAATGAGCTCAGGGACTACGATTTCTTTCATTAAAATTTACGAAATTTACAGCCTGACCAGTTCATAGATCTGGCTGCCTAAGCCTATCTTTTCCCCGTAAATCACCTGGTGGATACCGCCGCGGCTTTCGATTCGCTCCTGGAGGCGCCTCCTTTCCCCGGCAGGCCGGGAATAGATCTGATCCAGGCTGGCCTTTTCCAGGGCAACAGGGTCCAGAGAGGCCATGATGCCGATATCCGGCATATCAGCCTTAGGCGCCCCGGCATCGCAGTCGCAGCTGATAGAGAGGTTGTTGAGCACATTGATATAGAGCATTCTGCCGGCTTTGGCGTCCATAAGGGCCTTGTTATACTCGATGATCTTCTCGAAAAAAAGTTCCCCGCTGGAGGAAAACCTTCCGCCTCCGGCGCCGGAATGGATGGCCCCCTTCCCTGCCGGAGAAGCGATACCGACAGCCAGGTTCTTGAAGGTCCCGCCGAAACCTGCCATGGAATGGCCCTTGAAATGGGCTACCGAAATAATCCAGTCGTAATCCATGATGTGGGACCCCAGAATGGCTTCCTGCAGGTTCTTGCCGTCCTTGACGGGAAGCTTCACTTCGCCTTCCGAATCCAGTATGTCCACAGGTGCGTAAGTAAAGCCGTGATCCTTAGCTGCCTGGAGATGGGCGGCAGTGGTCCCCCTGCGGCCGCCGTAGTAGGTGTTGCTGTCCACAAAACTTCCCTTTACGGTATTCGCCAGGTCCCTGAGCAGTTCGGGGCGTAAATAATTGGTATTTCCGGGTTCTCCCATGTGGAGCTTAATAGCCACTTTCCCGGAAACCGGAACCCCTAAGGCGCGGTACACCGCTAAAAGCCCCCGGGCGCTGATGTCGGAAGTAAAGTATACCTTCGATCCCCCGGCGGCTTCGGTAAAGCGGTAATCCCCTAAAGCGTCATCCGGAGCCGAAGCGTAAACCTGCCCTTCCCCGCCGCCCCTTGAATACCTGATCCACCGGGCCCCGGCCCCCAGGACCACCAGCACAACAGCGAGGGCGGCCACAGCCAGCGCAAACCGCAGGGCCCTGGATTTAGGCTGAATCTGAAATGACATAAACGCCTCCAGTTAAGAAAAAACAACCACAAGCTATTTTATTGTAAAACCATCCGGGATAGCTGTAAAGGCCTTCTCAATTTTTAAGCATTACTAAAAAGACTTGCCTTTTTTCTCCATTATTGCTGTTTTATCAAATATTACCTGCCGGTGTAAGCAGCAATTCAGCTTTTTTTACAAAAAACGTAAAAACGCTTGACAGATAGTCAGAACGGTGAAATAATGTGATAAACTTGAGAGACATTGCAAATAATGTATCTTTTTGTATAGGAGGTGTGTCGAAATGATAGATGACGGAAGAATACGAGACGGCACTGTTTTACCGTTAATAAGACCTCATTATCTTATCTCCC
>JAITEW010000077.1 GCA_031281855.1 Treponema sp. | reverse complement strand
CCAGCAGTTCAGGATCGGACCCGGGGCCAATATCCCCGGCAGCGAAAACCTGCTGCAAAAAAACCGCGCAATTGAACGAATATTCCTCGCCCTTACCGTGGAGCAGGAAAATTTTCTTGCCTTTGAGAAACTCTTCAGGATAAATGTCGGTAAGGCGCAGTTCTTCTTTCGCTTCGCTGCCCCAGAGCTTCGTTATTTCCGAAGCGTCTTTCACCGCGTAAGGCGGCAGCTTTTCCAGTATCTCCTTCCACTTGCCGCGTTTTCCGGCATCAACATCAAGCACCGCGCTGATATCAAGAATGAGGCGCAGGGCGTTTTTGATAAAGCCTAATGTCGAAGGCGTATCCATGGTATCGACTTCGGTCCACATTTCATGGGCATGGTCGTTTACCACATGGTAATAGGTACCGTCAAACTGTAAGTCATGCTCCCAGAATTCGACAATACCCCGGAGGTAGGAGTAGATTTTAACGCCGTAAGCCGGGTCATAACTGGTGTACCACCGCATGGCCATGTTGCAGAGGGCGAAAGCTCCCATGGACTTCATGTGATAGATCATGCTTTCCGATACCAGCCCCTTGGGCCCAAGGCCGCCGGGCATAAGAACCCCCGGGTGGCCGGTGAGTTTTTCGGAAATTTGCCGGCCCTGCCCCTCAAGGGCGAGGTACGGCGCGTCATGGGGATCCGCCTGCTCGTAATGCCCGGAAGCGTACAGCCCCCAGTACGGCGCCTGGTGGTTGTAATTGATTTTGTAATTCCCGTTCCAGAGGGGATTGTCCCAGGTACAGATGCCGAAAATATTCGGCGGAAATTTCGGGTCCCGGCTCATGCTGGCGATAACGTACTGGGAAAGATAGTAACGCTGTTCAATAAGGGGGTCCCGGATCTCCACTTCCGAAACATCCCAGAAATTGTTCCACCACGCCCGGTGCAGTTCTTCCAGCATACGGACATCGCCGTCCTTTAAGGTCTCGGCCCTGGCGAAGGCGTGGCGCGCGCTCAGAATGGTTTTTTCCTCGCTGCGCAGCACCAGGGCGTAGACGGCTTTTTCGCCTGCCGCCAGTTTTATCTTCGGACCATCCCTGCCGGTAAAGCGGCCGGCGAAGGAAACCTGGGTTTCCTGGTCAACATTGCCGCTTATCCGCCTGAAACCGTGCATGACCGGGCCGGCGTCTTCCATGTATTCGGATGCCTGGTTGCGGATATACGCTTTTGACCAGAAACGCCGGTAATCGCCTTTTTTATCAAGTCCCAGGCCGAACTGTTCCGGGAAAAGAAAGAGGGCGTTTATTTCAACATCCCCCGCGCCCGGAGGAACGGCGAATTCGCAGAGGAGAATATTCTCCGAAGCGCAGACAAGGGAACGCATGACGAGGGCCTTTTGTCCCGCAAGCTCATACTCCGCGATGGTTACCGCCTCGGCAAAACGCTGCCTGGCCGTAACCTTCGCGCCAAGTAAGGCGGGCATGTCGAACACAAGCCGCCCGAGGGGAAGGGGCCGGCCGGGCCCGACGCTCCAGTTTTCGGGAATCCAGTTATCGGTCTTTTGTTCCCAAAAGTCGTTGGTGGAAACCCAGAACTGGGGGAAACCGGGGTAAAAGGCGAAAGCGGCGGTCATGTCGCCGTTACCCAGAAGCGGCGCGTCAACGGAGACGCCGCCGGCGTTTTCATGGCCCTGGGGTACGCCTATGGGCAGGGACGTGAAAAGGGACTCGTGTTTTACAACTCTCGTATTCATAAAAACCTTCCTGATATGAGCCTAACAGATAAGATAGGTCTCCCCGGCTTTGGTGGGGAAACTGATACTATCTCCCTCCCGGTGGAACGCTATTTTTTCGCCCCCGGCGCTGCTGCCTCCGGGACTTACGGCAGCGCCCGCAACGGTAACCGAAGGGTTATCGCTAAAAACCCGGACAGAACAGGGACGGCCCTTTTCGCTGAAAACAAGCGCGTCCTTCACGGCGCCCGAAACCAGCTTCGCCGATACAAGGAAAGCGCCGTAAGCCCGGAGATGGTAAAACTCAGCGTCTTTGGTTTTTTCCCAAACCGGGAAAAAGCGCAGGACACCCTCGTGGCTTTGCAGGAGCATCTCGTTGACGCAGACCGGAACTCCCGAGCAGTCCTCAATGCCGCCTCCCCCGTGGTAAATGTACAGGTTCGGGTAGGCGTGCCTGCGGATCTCGGCGTTGAGTTTTTCAAGAATAACAGCCGGGTCGTACCCGAGCCTCACGGCTGCGGCATAGAAGGTGCTGAAGGCGTTGTAATCTTCCCAGCGGTCCAGCTCAGAAAGGGTGTTCCGGGCGATTTCGAGGAGCTTTCTGTCGGAACCAAGACCGACAGCCCCGGCGGGGAATACGTGCTGGACCCCAAGGCTCCCGCCCTTGTTCCAGTCCATACCGCTTTCGGTGTACCTGAACACGGTCCTGCCGTTCCGCTCCTGAACCGGGTACGGGCTCAGGTGATCGAGAATGTGCCGCCACTTTTCGACACCAGGGTTGGTATCTCCCAGTTCCCTGCTCAGGTCCAGCAGGCCCCTAAAAACCATGCGGATAAGACCCAGGCTGAGGATAGGGTTGCAGTCATCCGAATAGTCAACAGCATCATGCCCGAAGGGCCAGCCGTCTATCCTTTTCGCGGCATAACTGTTTTCGTGAATGCAGTCGTTATAGTCGAAATAACGTCCGTCCTTAAAAACCAGGTAGTCCTCCCAGAACGCGCCGGTCTCTTTCAGGTACGGGTAAAGGACTTCCTTCGCGTAATCCAAATCCCAGGTCGAGTAAAAGCGCATGAGCATGTTTACCGCCGCGTAGGAAGCGTTACTTTTCTGCCCCCACCAGGGAACTTCGTCGTTGCCGTCGCGGTCAAAGGTCCGGGAAATGGCGAAACCCCTGGGGCCGATGCCCACCATCGAGTAAAGGCCCCGGCAGCCAAGAAGCCTTTTGGCCGCTTCCCGCGCTCCGGGAATGTAATCGATCACAGGCTGTTCGTAACACGCGGCCAGTTCAACCTTGTTTGAAGAGTAGAGGCCCCAGAAGGGCGCCTGGTGGTTATAGTTAAGGTGGTAATCCCCCAGCCAGTTGGGATGATCCGTAGTCACCCAGTTCGCGAAAAGCCCGGGCGGAAACTCTTTGTTCCCGCAGCAGCAGGCCATGATGTAATGCGAAGCGTACCAGTACTTTTCGATGAGCGGCTCATCCGGCAGGGAGACCCCTGAGGAAAGCCAGAATTCCCGCCACCAGCCGTTGTGTTTTGCCAGCGCGTCCCCCAGACGGTACGCCGACAGGCCGTCAAGGATTTCTCCCGCCTTGGCCGCAGGATCTTCAAGGCCGCTCGTTTCATGGTTAGTCGCAAGGGCCGTTACCGTAACCGCCTCCCCTCCGGGGCTAAGGGTAAATTCCATATCCCGGTCAAGCACCTCCATCACCGCGGCGGCTGAGGTTGGGAACGCGAGGTCTTTTTGGGTAAAAGCCTTGGTAATGGTAAAGCGCCTGCCTTTATAGCTTTCGCTGTACTCGGCGTCCGGCGCCCTGGTAACTTCCAGAAAAGCCCATATCCTGATGTCCCCGGTTCCGGAATTTTTTACGTTAGCGGTTATCAGGTTTTCGTTTCTGAGGACCCGCACCGTAACCAGGGCTTCGGCTTTTCCTTTCGTGAGTTTCACCGCGAGGGTCCCGTTACCGATACGCTGCTCGGCGTAATACCCGCAGCCCCCAAAGCCGTCGAAAACCAGCGATATTTTCCCGATAGACTTCATGCCGCCGCCGTCTTCCATGCCGTAATGGGCTTTCCAGAAATCATTTTTGGTAAAATAAACCTCCAGCGCGGCGCTTTCAGGGACGGGATTCGCTTCAGCGTCCCAGGACCTGCCGGTACGGCCTTTGAACGCCGAAGTATCTTTCACGTTCAGCGCCGCGCCGATGTCGCCGTTACCCGTTATAGGCCCGTCAACAACCGCGTCGCAGGGCACAAACTTCGGCCTTTCGGTAAAAACCGCCTTGTATTCGTCAAGTTTGGAAAGTATCTGGTGTTTCAACTGCGTCTCCCTTTCCATATATAATATTCCGTATTTAGCGTTTTTCAAATAACGTTCACTTAAAAAAACGCCCACGCCGGAAAGAACCGGCGTGGACGACAGGATTCTAAAAGCGGCCCCCCAGGGGGGACTACTTCTTCACGAACGGACTCTTATTGTAAGTATCCTGCTGAATCTTGAGGTACTGGTCAATGCCCAGGGCCTTGAGCTGGCTCTGGAACCTGTCCCAGTCGGTCTCTATGTTTAACTGGCCGGTGATAAACTTGGCAATACTTTCCTCAACATAGGTGTTGATATTGGTAGTCAACATGGCAATGGTGCCTGCGTCCGCGGCGTTGTACCAGAGCGGCGGGACGATGGTATCAATTGGCTGTGCGTAGGGCAGGTAGTTGTCTCTGGTCTTTGTCCACAGGAGCCGCTCAAGACCGGTGCCGTCAGGGGCGTACATGTCCTCCGGAACAGCGATAAGGTTGCGGAATTCCTGTGTCGGGAAATTCGGAAGGCCGTTCCTCCAGGTGTCATTGTTGTAATAAGGGTCTCCGGGCTTCAGAACGATGGGCTTGATCTTGGCAGGCCAGCCGTAAGCGCCGGTGGTACCCGGATCGGCGTCGGTCCAGCTTATGCCTTTGCCGCCGTAACCAATGGCAATAATGCCTTCATCGGTGTAAAACCAATCGATCCACCTGGCGATAAGGGCAGGGTTCTTGCAGGTCGCTGGCAGCCAGGCGGCGTTAGCCTCATTGCTCGGGTAGTAATCATACCTGGTGGTCTGTACGCCTTTGGGCCCGATAAGGGGCTTTATAGGCTCATACTCATTCCACCGTACCGGTTCGCCCTCCTCCCGGACGCCAAAGCCCCAGTGATGGCCGTTAGGGGCAGCGCCGATAATGGACTCGTACTTGGTACTGCCCAGTTTGTTTCTGGCATCCTGATCCATGGTGAAGCTGTCGGGGTAGATGAGCTTTTCGGCGTAAAGCTGCCTGAGATACCTGAGGCCCTCGCGGAATTCCGGCTGGGTATAGGCTGCGGTAACTTTGCCGTCTTTAAGGAAGAGGCGGTTCTCGCCATCGTCAATGATGAAGGCGCTCATGATGAAGGGGTCCACCTTCGGGGTCCACCATGCGTCTACGGCGCCTACAAGGGGAAGCTCGTCGTTGGGGTCGCCGTTGCCGTTGGCATCCTTGTCCCTGAAGGCGATGAGCATAGTGCGGAATTCATCGGTAGTCGTAGGAATACCAAGACCCACGTTCTTGAGGAACAGGGTGTTCACCCAGAGCTTGCCGTAGCAGGTCCAGTGGCCGACCGGAGGCGACTGTGGAAAGTAATAAATACTTCCGTCAGGAGCGGTACTGACGTCCCTAAGTCCTTCAATTTCATTCAGGCCTTTTTTCAGGTAAATCGTATCGGTTTCGATATAGTCCTGGATAGGGACAATAAGCTGCTGTTCCGCGAATTTCAGGAAGTCTGTCCGGGAATACTGGACCGCGCTTCCGCCGTTGATGACCAGATCGATGGGCTCGCCTGCCGCCAGAGCCAGGTTGAGTTTTTCCTTGAACTGGTTGTCCGGGGCTCCGGTCCAGTTTACGTGGACGTTGGTCTTGTCCTCGTAAAACCTGGTTAACCAGTTGGTCTCGATGT